>CALJVJ010000392.1 GCA_937974625.1 uncultured Saprospiraceae bacterium | reverse complement strand
ACACTTTTAGATTTTGAATTTTACATTTAAAATTTTACATTTTCCTAAGGTTTCTTACCTTTAGGAAATGGCGACACATCATAAATTTTCAGCTACTCGAACAGCTCATGTTTATACCATCGGTGAAATCGGCAAACATATCAAAAAGGTTTGGATAGTCACGCATGGTTATGGACAATTGGCTAGTCGATTTATTCATCGTTTTGAACCAATAGATGATGGTGAAACTTTGATAATTGCACCAGAAGGACTGTCTAGATTTTATTGGGGTGGATTCACTGGAGAGGTTGTTTCTTCTTGGATGACAAGTGGTGACCGCTTAGATGAGATTGCAGATTTTTCTAATTATATGCAGCAAGTTTACCAGGAATTTATTCCGCAACTCAATAATGATGTTCAAATCAATTTATTAGGATTTTCGCAAGGTTGTGCCACTCAGGTTAGATGGATATTGAGAGAATTTCCACATTTTCATAATTTAATTATGTGGTCAGGTTCTATACCCGAAGACATCCCTTATCATGAGAAAGAAGGATACTGGAAAGACAAAGCATTATTTTTTGCTTATGGGAAGCAAGACCCTTTCTTAACTGAAAAAAGAGTGAAGTGGTGTTATGATGTAATGAAGGAAAAAGAACTGACTTGTCAGACCCATACTTTTGAAGGGAAACACGAAGTGGATAAAGCGGCTTTAAAAACCTTCGTGACCGAATTTTTATAAAAAACAAACCTATAGACTATGAGAAACGAATTTGTCTTTTTTTCAATAGTTGTTTTAATAGGATTAGGACTCTGTGCTTGGTTGATGCATCCCCTTTTATGGATGACACTAATTTTATTACCAATTCTAGTACTTGGTTTCTATGACTTTTTCCAAAAGAAAGACACGATTAGAAGAAATTATCCCATTGTCGGACGCTTTAGAAAATTGGCAGAACTGATGCGTCCAAAGATTCGCCAATATTTCATAGAATCAGATATTGACGGACGACCTTTTAACCGTTTGGATAGAGAAATTATATATGCACGTGCGAATAATGGACGAGATACAACACCCTTTGGTACTCAAAAAGATGTATACCAAGAAGGGTATGAATGGATGTCTCACTCGATAGCAGCCAAAGATTCACATGATTTGGTTCATAACCCTAAAGTGAAAATAGGAAACTACCAATGTAGTCAACCTTACGAGGCGAGTTTGTTGAATGTCTCTGCTATGAGTTTTGGTTCTTTAAGCAGTCGAGCAGTTTTAGCGCTTAATGGAGGTGCTAAAATTGGTGGATTTGCTCATAATACAGGTGAAGGTGGTGTGAGCCCCTATCATCTAAAACCTCAAGGAGATTTAATTTATCAAATTGGAACTGGTTATTTTGGCTGCCGAGCGGAAGATGGCAATTTTGACCCGGAATTATATAAGAAAACAGTGTCGGCATCTTCTATTAAAATGATAGAGTTAAAATTATCTCAAGGAGCAAAACCTGGCCATGGAGGAATTTTACCCGCAAAAAAAAATACGCTAGAAATTTCTAAAATCCGAACTGTAAAACCCGGCACTGCCGTACTTTCTCCTCCTTATCACAAAGCATTTAATACACCCGTTGGTTTATTAAAATTTTTACAACAATTAAGAGAATTATCTGGCGGAAAACCAGTTGGTTTTAAACTTTGTATTGGGCATAAAGCAGAATTCATTAGTATTTGTAAGGCTATGTTGAAAACGGAAATTTACCCAGATTTTATTTCTGTAGACGGTGGAGAAGGAGGAACAGGCGCTGCGCCAATAGAATTTTCTGATTCTGTGGGAATGCCTTTCAGAAGTGCAATGGCTTTTGTTTATGATACCTTAGTTGGGTTTGATTTGAAACAGCATATTAAATTAATTGCCTCAGGTAAAATTGCAACAGGATTTGATATTTTGAGAGCTATTGCTTTAGGTGCGGATATTTGCTCGAGTGCTAGGGCAATGATGTTGGCCCTTGGATGTATTCAAGCTTTGGAGTGCAATTCTAATTCTTGTCCGACTGGTATAGCCACTCAAGACAAAGAGCTAATTAGAGGTTTAGTGGTCTCTGACAAAGAACAAAAAGTAGCCAATTACCATAAAGACACAATTGAATGTTTTATGGAATTACTAGCAGCGGCTGGATTGGAAAGACCCGAAGAGGTGACTCGAAGATATTTGTACCGAAGAGTAAGTGTGCATGAAAGCAAACGATTTGATGATTTTTACCCTTATACTAAACAAGGAGATTTGTTGGAAAGACCGTATCCTCCAGAATATCAACGGTATATGGACGAAGCAGCAGCTTTGCAGTTTTAGCCAAATGCTGGATGCTGGAGATTTTGTGAAGCCAGCATCCAGTATCTAGCATCTAATCTACTGCACATTTCCGTAAGCTATGAAATACGGATTGAGTAAATTCTCCTTATTATAAGCTAAAGGCTGCTTAGTATCTTCGCTAATGACCTTACCGCCTGCTTCTTCCAAAATAATTTGTGCTGCTCCAGTATCCCACTCCATCGTTGGTGCTAATCTTGGGTATACATGCGCCTCTCCTTTTGCTAGAATCAAAAACTTTAAAGAACTTCCTCTAGATACTTTTTCTGGTTCATTTAATTGAGCGATAAAATTGGCTGTTCCTTCATTTAGGTGAGAACGAGAACAAACAACACCAATTCCCTTATCTTTCATGCCAAATTTTGGCGCTTTTAACTTAGTTGTTTTTCCTCCAACTGTTTCGTGAGCCCCTTCTCCATAAATCGCAGAATAAATGGCCTCTGTTACTGGAATGTAGACTATCCCCATTACCGTTTTCCCATAATGCAATAGCGCAATATTAACCGTAAAATCTCCATTTCGCTTTATAAACTCCTTCGTTCCGTCTAAAGGGTCTACTAACCATGCGTAATCAAAACTCTTTCTTTCACTATAATCAATTTCCTTATTTTCTTCTGAAATAATTGGAATGTTTGGAGTTAACTTAGCTAAGTTATCACAGATAATTTGATTAGCTTTCCCGTCTGCTATGGTTAATGGGCTGTCATCCTTTTTATGCGTAACACCAAAACTTTCTTCATTTTGATAAATTTCCATAATGGCATTTCCTGCATCTATGGCAATTTTTTTTACTTCCTCACAAATCGCATTTAAATCGTACATTGGATAAAATTTTAGTTTTAATTTTAATATAAGGCTATCTTACGAAAGAAATTCTTTTTTGATGTGAAAAATACGCTTTAATAAGTTTTATAAAAAGATTATTTTCTCTACTATAATTCTATTTTTACATCTAATTGCAAAGGAACTATTATTTATCAATAAATGAGTGAAGAACAAATAGATGATTTTTCTGCTGACCAGCAAGAAGTCTTAAAATCCATTCGGGTTTCTAGAATCATTCTTCCTATTTTGATAGGTGTGGGGGTGGTCATTTATTTGCTTTATCAGCAATTTGACCCTGTTGCTTTTGCAAAAATTAGTTGGAATCAACATACGCTCTTTTGGGTGTCCATATCGATTGTTTTATTAATTATTCGCCATATTGCTTACGCCAATCGACTTCGAGTTTTGTCTAACAAAGAATTTGGTTGGAGAAAATGTATTGAATTAATTTTTATTTGGGAATTTAGTTCTGCGGTTTCTCCGACTAGTGTAGGTGGCTCAGCAGTTTCTCTATTTGTATTGGCTCAAGAAAAATTACCTGCGGCTAAAACTACAGCTATTGTTATTTATACGGCTATTTTAGATACCATCTTTTTTGTTGGAACCTTACCTATTTTATTTCTCTTTTTTGGCCCTAAAATTATTCGACCTAATTTAATAGACTTAAGTAATCTGGATGGTTGGGGATACACTTTCATTGGCGCTTATGTGTTGATGGCTACTTATGGCGTATTATTTTTTTATGGCTTATTTATCAATCCTAACCAATTAAAGCGTTTTTTTGAATGGGTCACAGGCTTTGGCTTTTTGAAAAAATATCAAAAAGGAGCTGCTAAACTAGGTACTGATATTATTACGGCTTCTTCGGAAATGAAAAGAGAACGATGGCCTTTTCATATTACTGCTTTTTTATCAACCGCTACTGCTTGGTCTTGCCGTTTTTTATTGTTGAATTGTTTAATTATTGCTATAGTTGATACTACGCCTACAGACTTGTTTACACAAGGAACCTTATATGCTAGATTAGAAACTATGTTTGTGATTATGGCTTTCTCTCCTACGCCGGGTGGAGCAGGATTTGCAGAAATTGTTTTTGGTGGTTTTTTAAGTGATTATGTGCCTGTTGGTATTTCTTTGATTATTGCCTTTATGTGGCGAGGATTAACTTATTATGCTTACCTTTTCGTAGGTGTTATTGTCGTACCAAATTGGATAAGAAAATTATTAAATAAGCGGAAAAAGAAAAAGATAAAATCCTAATAAAGAGTGTGATTTTTCTGTATAGACAGTCAAATAAAAATTAATAATAGATACCCTAAATCTAAATTAGTGGGGAAATAAAATCAGTGGGGTCTAAAAGTTATTTTCCCCACTGACTTTATTTCATCACTAATTAAAACGTAGAGCATATTCTTCAAATTTCAGTTTTAAAAGTACTAAATTTGGATGATTTTAATTTACTATACTTCAAATACCCGTGCAAAATAACTTCCTACTTCTTCCACTATTACACTTTTATCACCTTCTACTTCTACTCCTGCGATTATTTTAGCTAATCGCTTTTTATATTCCATTTGCATCGCTCGACCAATCTGGATACGTTGCGCTTGTGGCGAACCTGCACCGTGCATACTTTCCGTTAAATAACCCACGGCATTTCTACCTAAGGTCATATTTTCAATAAGCCGTAAAATTCGCATACGGTCTTCAGTTTTGACACTTGCTTTACCTCGTAGATATTTTTTGATTAACCCACCGATTTCTGGATGATTTAACTCTTGTTCTGATGGCATAGTTGCTACTAGTCCACCGCCTAAATCTTGTGCCAAACGGCCAATTTCATATGGTAATTTTGTAACGTGATGTTTGCATACATTGGCAATCATACTATCACAAATATACGCTCCAGATTTAGTTGCATAACCTTGGTAAGAAGCGGCAATGCCTGTTGCATAAATGGTCTCATTTAAATGCGTCATTTCTACTAACTTATCTTTGATATGAGAGGCTTTCGGGATACCGTTCATCTCGGCAATGTTAGCTGCCGCACCTATCAATACATCTCCTACGCCACTTTTACAAACATAACTTCTTCTATGATAAGCAGTGAATCGCTCTACCAACATGGCTGCGAAATCAAATTCACCATCCATGAAAATATATTTATTTGGAATGAAAACATTATCGAAAATAACCATTGCTTCTTGACCACCATATTTGGCATTTCCAACGTCGATACTTCCTTCTTCCATGCTTCTAGTGTCACAGGATTGTCGACCATAGATATAGGTGATACCTTTTGCATCCACAGGTACTGCACCTGTTATAGCATATGCTTTGTCTCCTTCGCCCAATCGCATGGTTGGCATGATTATCATCCAATGTGAATTGATACAACCTGTTTGGTGTGCTTTGGCACCGCTGATGTAAACACCGTCTGCTGTTCGCTTAGTGACATGTACAAACATATCAGGGTCTTCTTGTTGATGTGGAGGTAAACTTCTATCTCCTTTTACATCGGTCATCGCTCCTCCGACTACATAATTATATTGGTGCATTAAGGTTAAGAACCCTTTAAGTCTTTCGTGATAAGTGGTGCCGTATTTTTCATCTATTTCAAAACTTACGGAATAAAGCGAATTAAAAGCATCCATCCCTACACAGCGCTGAAAACAAGTACCTGTAATTTGTCCTAGTTTTCGCTGCATTTTATTTTGCAAAACCAATTGCTTGGCATCCGTACAAATATTTAAAAATCGACTAACAGGTTCCCCTGTAAAAGGGGAAATCACTGAAGCTAATTCAGGTGCATGCACTGCTAATTCATACGTTTCAGCTATAGCATTGATAGAAGGGCGAATCATTGGGTGGTCTACATAATTAACTACTTTTTCGCCAAAAAGATAAATGGTTAAATCTCTGCCTCTAAGGGAATCGATATAAGAGGTACTGTCGGTAATTTTTGTTGGAGTTCCGTTAGTTTTTGTAGTCATATATTCTTATTAAGAAGAGAAATGTCAGAAAATTATCTTCGATGATTGTCAGAAGCCAGAAAGCTATAGATTTAAAATCATTAATTCTGCTATTTGAAAACAGAATAGTCTGTAGGACCAAAGTTACTGATTTATACTAATTGGTGTGCTGGGAATATGTAAAACATCTATTAGTAACTTTAAATTTTCTTGATTTTCTTCTAAATAAAAAGCGTTCATGATATCTTGCTTTTCCCTTTTGGTCAGGTGATAGGTCATAGATGCTCTTTCATTTTGTTTGGTAGGTTGGTAGGAGAAACGGATAACATCAAAGTTTTCTTCTCCTAAAAGGTCGAAGATAAATCCTATATTAGTATCGTGTTCAAATTCTTGTAATTTCAATAATTTTCCTGCGATGCCTAATGGATTAAAAATACTACCAAGTAAACCATCTGCGTCGCTTGATGTAACTTCACTTCCTTCTTTGGTATCAATCTGTACCAAGACAACGCCACTTGTGTTTTCTATAATCCAGTCTTTAAAAACGTGAATAAAACGAGTCGCAGAAGTAATCCCATGATTGTCTCTAAAACCTGCATCTAGCACTTCGATTTCAGGCGAACTTGGAAGATGTACATTTGGTAAAATGTATGGGTAAGTTGCATTCATCCGTAGTGCTGTAGTGAATTTCAAATTCATAGCATCTTGTTCTTGGAAAATTTTACCAAAATCTACTGCGTCTGCTTTTACCGTATTTCTTTTGCTATGAACAATTGGTGTTTTGGTCATATAAGATACTCCTTGTGGCGAGATAATCATTCGCCGCCCATCGTTCACAATAGAAGGCGTAATGAACATCATCGGAATAACGCCTTCTTGTTCAGGAATCTTATAAGCACTGATAGTTTTATCTAGTAGACTATGTGTATTCTCATTAAATTGTTTTTCAAAAATATACCCTCTGTCTTTACGATATTCATAACCACCTGATTTGAAAGTCGTCCAAGGTAAAAATAAATCATTTGCTACAATGGTAAACAGGATAGAGTTTAATAAATCAGTAGAAATATCTTCAATATATTGATGATTATAAAAATCTATTTCTCTACCTAATTTTTTTTGCAAATATACTTCTCTCATATAAGCCGCTCCTAACATTCCTCCCGATGCTCCAGAAATTAAGGAGGTATGATTCATGAGTTCTCCTTTCAAAGCTTTATCTACTTGCTGCATAACTTGAGTTGTCCAAGTTGCTGCTTTCATTCCCCCTCCACTAACACAAAGTAGAACCATCTTAGGTTTATGTTCTATCTGCTTTTTCTTCCACGTATTAAGGATATCAACTGTGTTTTTAATATCAGGTGCTGTGTATTTTGGGAAACTTTGTATGTCCAAGACATCGGTTGAATAAGTAGCCTTGTTTACATCATAATTCAATCCATAGGCTTTGTTTTCATGGCTGAATACTTCATATTTTGTAAGTTGTTGAACACCAACTAGTAATAAAATAATAATCGTTAGTCGCCACTTGCCAAACCAAAAAGTTACAGCGCCAACCAATGCAATGACCATGCTAAATAAAATGAACACACTAGAGGCCGCAGGCAATCGAAAATAGGGATTGTCTATTAAAAAACCGAGTAGGATTAATAAGAAAAAACCAAATAATTGAACAACTAGAATATTTAAATGATTTTGCTTGAATACTTTAAATAAGGTCTCTTTATCGTAGTGAGTTACACTTCTTACCAGCATTGGTTTTAAGCTCGTCGAAAGATAGGTCTCTACTTTCCATTGTGTCCGATTAGCTCGTATAGAATCAATGCTGATATAAGGGCGACCGGGTGCTAATTTTCCAGTCATATTGGGCGGAACTTCTCTTGTTTTTGTAAAATGGAGAATATCTTTATTGGTAAATTGAAAATAAAGTGCAAGTAGAGAAATTAGTAATAAACTACCTAATATAAAACCACCACAATTCCACATAATATTTTCAAAAGAACGCAATTCATAATACCCTTGAAAATAAACAATATGACAAAAGTAGAAGACAAAGAAGAAAAAGGGAATAATAAAATTATTGATACAAAATTTGGTGAATGGTTTAGCCATCGTTGCTATAAATGGAAAACGATGTGCATCTAGTAAATAGGTCGTTAGATTCCACGACATCATAAAAGCACCGAACCAAAATCCTACAATGAAAAAGCTATAAAAATTAATCTCTCCAAGATATTCAGGAGATAAGAAAAGATACTTTACACCAAAGATATGACCTACTTGCCCGCTTATTAATAAGGCCAATAAAAACCAAGTGAATACTAATAATAAATTACTCCTAAAGTGCAAAATGAGCAATTGGAAAGGGAAAGAGCGGTAAATATTTTTGAGTAGTCTACCCATTTGGTAATACTATATATTTTTGGTCAAGAATAGTTGTAGCTATAAAACTGTTTTTCTTTCAATTTAGTTGCTTAGACTTAATAATGCAATCCCCTTTTGTAGTTTTTTTTACGGAAAAAAAGGAAATAAAAAACGGTAAGTTCGAGTGGGTCGACAACCATCCTCTAACTTACCGTTTTTAAGCTTAAAAAGCTAATCTACCGTTTTTATAAAGTTCGAGTATTTAATGGCGTTAACGTATATCCCTCTGCCTTTAGTAAATTAACTACTCCATTATTACCTCCTAAATGTCCTGCACCAACTGCAAAAAAAGTAATTTGATTTACCATCATTTTTTGCATGATAGGAATCCAATTTTTATTTCTACCGACTAACAAAAGGTCTTCGTATTGTCCAACACCTTCTTCATCCGCAGCAAACATCTTCATCATTCCTTTCAGGTCTTGGTTTTTATATAGTTTGACCATTTCTTCTAATTGGTCGCTACCGGTATCTTCGGCTTTGATACTCTCATAAAGCATCTCTGCTTGTGCCGTATAAGGAATACTATCAAACATACTCATTTGATACCCTGCAGTTTCTAAGCCACCCATTGTTTTTTCTTTGGTTTTGGCCATCTCCATAAACTCCATTTCATAACTCATCATTTCCCCTGTATTTAGACCGCCGCCGCCAGACATATCCATCGAACCAAAGACAGATAAGAACATAGGCTTTATTTTTTCCATCATTTGCCACATGAATTCGTTCATGCCCATTTTTTCAAAATGCGCTTTTACTTCTTGGTATTTGTCAGCATCTAATAAGTCGCTTAATGTTTGTCCATCCGTCATAAAGGCTTTCATCATTAAGCCCATTTGAACACTTAAATCAGACATGTCTTCCATGTTGATTTCGAAAGTCACTTTTTGACTTTTGTCAAATGCTGTTTTGGTTTGGTCCGTTAGAAAAAAATCCTCTTTTCCAATCAAGTGAATGGTTCCATATAAATAGGAGGTGTCTGTTAACCCATTCCCACTAATTGCCCAAAGTAAAGAATTGGCAATTGGTTTTGCCTCCGCAGTTTTTGCTGTTACTTCTTCAATTTGTGGTTTAGCTTCTTGAGCGGTTAGGGTACTAATGCCAATTAATAAGAAAAGGATAAAGTTTAATATAAATTTCATCTATTGTAGTTTAAGATTTTATTGTGCGAATTTGCTAGTCATTTTCTTTTATGACGCGAAGATACTTGGAATGTCTCTAAAGAGAATCCTAAAATTAGGGTTAGGGTTTAAATTTTAACGAATTTTAAAGGCTTTGTCCTAATACATTCCTATATTTCGCAGATTTATTTTTTATCCAAGTATTTAAATTAGTGCTTGCGATTACTAAAACAATGAAAAACACATGCCATTAATTACTATACTTTTAGGAATCGTTGTTTTATTAATTCTAATTATCGGTTTAAGATTTAATGCTTTTATCGCTTTAATTATTGTTTCTCTAGGTATTGGAGTTGCGCTTGGGATGCCGATAACGGATGTCATTGAATCCATTAAAAAAGGAGTAGGAGGTACATTGGGCTATCTTGCCTTAATTTTAGGCTTTGGTGCGATGTTAGGTGCATTGATTGCAGAAAGTGGGGCTGCGCAAAATATAACAACTAGTTTAATTGAAAAATTTGGCGTTAAAAATATTCATTGGGCAGTGATTCTGACTGGTTTTATTGTGGGCGTACCCATGTTTTATTCGGTAGGATTTATCATGTTGATTCCTATTATTTTTTCTATCGCGCAATCTACTAAATTACCTATTTTGTATGTAGGAATTCCTATGGTGGCATCTCTATCTGTCACCCATGGTTTTTTACCGCCGCATCCTGCACCTACAGCTATTTCGGTTATTTATGGTGCAGATATTTCCTTGACGTTGCTTTATGGAATCGTCTTAGCTATTCCGACGATTATTATTGCAGGGCCTATTTTTGGAAGCACTTTAAGAAACTTTCAAACCCAAGAACAACCCAAAGATTTATTCCCACTAAAAGAGATTCCTGCCGACCAATTACCTTCTTTGGGCATCAGTATATTTACTGCTTTAATCCCTGTTTTGCTAATGGCGGCTTCTGCTATTGCTAAATTAACATTACCAGATGACCATGTTGCTTATCAGATTTTGAGCTTTTTGGGTGACCCCGTTATCGCTATTTTATTAGCGGTGTTAATTGCTATCTATACTTTAGGTATTAATTTAGGAAAATCAATGAAAGAAGTAATGGATAGTTTGGCAGAATCAGTGAAAATAATCGCGATGATTCTTTTAATCATTGGAGCGGGTGGTGCTTTTAAGCAGGTGTTGGTGGATAGTGGCACAGGAGATTATATTACAAAATTGATGGTTGGTTCTAATCTATCACCATTGGTTTTAGCTTGGTGCATTGCTGCTGCTTTGCGGATAGCTTTGGGCTCTGCTACTGTTGCAGCATTGACAGCTGGTGGTATTGTAGCTCCTTTAGTTGGTGCAACGGATGTAAGTCCTGAGCTGCTAGTATTGGCTACAGGAGCTGGCAGTTTAACGCTTTCTCATGTGAATGATACTGGTTTTTGGCTGTTTAAAGAATATTTTAATTTGACGATTGGTGAAACTTTGCGCTCTTGGACCGCTATGGAAACGATTGTTTCGGTGGTTGGTATTATTGGATGTTTATTGCTAGATATTATTATATAATTCGGATAACTAATCTACGATATAAATTAATTTTTGCGGGTTAATAGTCCGCTTTACTTAAAATCAATATTATGAAAAAACTACTCCTATTATTATTTGTTGCCTCTAGTTTTGGGTCGTGTGCAGTTGCCCAACAAATGAGTGCAGAAGATAAAAAATTAGCTGCTTTGAAAAAGGAGGCTAAAACCAAAATTGACCAAAAAGCTAAAATGGCTCAAGTCATGGTTGATAAGGTTTTTAGTTTTGCAGAATTAGGTTTTCAAGAGGAAGAAACCTCAAAATATTTAACTGGAATTTTGAAAGAAAATGGATTCACGGTAGAAGAAGGTATTTCTGGTATCCCGACTGCTTGGTGGGCTAAATGGGGGAGTGGAAAACCGGTTATTGCTATTGGTAGTGATTTGGATTGTATTCCAAAAGCTTCTCAAAAGCCTGGTGTGGCTTATCATGACCCGATTGTAGAAGGTGCGCCTGGACATGGAGAAGGACATAATTCTGGTTCTCCTCTAAATATAATTGCTGCTTTGACAGTAAAGGAAATTATGGAAAGAGAAGGGATGTCAGGAACGTTGATTCTATGGCCTGGTGTCGCGGAAGAATTAGTAGGAACAAAGGCATTTTATACGAGAGATGGATATTTTGATGAGGTAGATATTTCTATTTTTACGCACGTTAGTAGTAATTTATCAGTGTCTTATGGACAAGCGAGAGGGACTGGTTTGATTTCTGTAGAATATGAATTTGAAGGAGAGGCAGCACATGCCGCAGGTTCTCCTTGGAGAGGAAGAAGTGCTGCGGATGCAGTTGAATTAATGAATATTGGCTGGCAATATCAACGAGAGCATTTAAACCCTTTACATCGTTCTCATAGTGTCATTAATAATGGTGGAGACCAACCAAATGTAGTGCCTTCCAAAGCTTCTATTTGGTATTATTTCCGTCACGTGACTTATCCAGAAATTATGAAGGTTTATGAACGAGCCAACAAAATTGCAGAGGGTGCTGCTTTGATGACCAATACCAAAATGAGTAAAAAGGTTTTGGGTTCTGCTTGGCCTCGTCATTTTAATCAAGTGATTGCGGAAACGATGTATAAAAATATTAGAGAGGTAGGTTTACCTAAGTGGAGCGAAGCAGACCACACTTTAGCTAGAGCCGTGCAGAAAGAAGTTAATTCTGTTCGTGATACGAATGGTTTAAAGATGAAATTAGATACGATAGGCTTGCCTTCGACCAGATTTGTTAGTGGTGGCTCCGATGATATTGGAGATATTTCTTGGAAACTACCGACAGTCACCATGCGATTTCCTTCTAATATCCCAGGCTTGCAAGGACACCACTGGTCAAATGCCATTGCGATGGCTACTCCCATTGCTCATAAAGGAGTAATAGCTGGTGCAAAAGCAGAGGCCATGACTTTATTAGATTTTTTAATGAAGCCTGAGTTAGTGGAAGCAGCATGGAAGTATTTCCGTGAAGAACAAGGCATGGTTCAGGAGTACAAGCCAATGATTACAGAAGATGATTCTCCCGCTATTTATTTGAATAAAGAAATTGTGGAAGAGTTTAGACCTAAATTAGAGCCGTTTTATTATGATGAAACAAAGTATGATTCTTATATGGAACAATTGGGCATTAAATATCCGACGCTACGAATGGGAGATAAGAAAGAGTAATTTGGTGATTAGTGATTAGTTGGCGGAATTGCTGTTTATTAAACTGTTTCTCTCAAATAAATTTAGTCGTTATTTAAGGGCTAAATTAATAGTATTAGATAAATGATGTTCTTTTTTAGATGAAGACTTAATTTGATGTTGAATAAAAGGATATTAATTTCGTTTTAATAAAGAATACTAAACCCCATGGTTTTCAAAAATCATGGGGTTTTTAAATTAAATACTCGCTTTATGAAAAAGATATTGATAGGTCTAGCTTTGATCCTGTTTTTTGGAATAGGTGTATTTTTGACAAAGAAGTATTACACATGGCATGAAGTCCAAGCGAAAGAACAATCGCAGGTTTTATTAGAAAAAGTGAAGAATGTTTATAAGCTGGTAACAGTAGAAGGACATTTTTCTGAGGTGTACACTTATGAAGATTATTGGGCCTATGATTTTAGCCTTTTCCGAAAAAAAGCACTGATTCGAGTAAAAGCGAAGGTCGCTATTGGTTATGATTTGGAACAAATGGAAATTGAGGCACTCCCAGAACAAAAAAAAATTATCATTAGCCAATTGCCAGAACCGAATATTATCTCGGTTGACCATACACTCGATTATTATGATATTTCTGAGGGAACTTTTAACTCTTTTGATAAAGAGGATTATAATAAATTGAATGATAACGCTAAGGAATTTATTATCCAGAAAGCGGAAGAAAGTGATTTATTAGATGCGGCTAAAGGTCAAGCTAATCAAGCCTTAGAAATGATGGAGTTTATGGTAGAAAACTCGGGTTGGACTTTAGAGTACAAAAAGGATTTAGTAAATCAGAAAACGTTAGATAAATTGCTTAATAACTAGTAATTTTTTCCTGTAGAGCCAAGCTCCGCTTGGTGTATAATGTTACCAAGCATTGCTTGGCTCTAAAGATGTTTCCAAAACACTCCCACCATCAAAAATAAATTATCAATCCCAATATTAGGCGATAAAAACCCCGCATTAGAAATGTGCCTAAAACGTGGCTTTACACTAAAACCTAATCGCTCCCCTATCATTTGGTAATACCCAATTTCAAAATTATCAGAAAAAATAAAGCCCTTAGCTTGCATACTTGTTTCTAGAGATAAATAGTGTGGCCCTGCTCCAATGGAAATGGATAATGCCCTTTTTTCTGAAAAAGGTAGCCAATACTGAAAGCCTAAGTTTGCCCCAAACTCATAAGTGGTAGGAAAAGAATGAGGGGCATTATTTAGCACAAATTGAGGTTCTGCGAAAACTTTAAAATACCCTTTTTTATTAGATTTAAATTGATGGAGAGGGAATCTAGCTGTGAAAAAAAGTGGGGTGTAATTATAACCCTCAGGTAGTTTTTCATGAATAATGGAATAACCAACAACTACCTCCTTTACTTTTTCTTTGCTTAGATTTTGTGCTACTAAAAGAATAGGTAGCAAACTAACCACAAAAGAAAAGAGCAATCGACAAAATGCCGATTGCTCTTTTTTATATAGTTTTAATTTTGTCATTTTTAATGTTTGACTGCAAACTGATTACTGCCAATAGCACTAACTTGCTACTTGCCGTCCATGACAACGTTTGTATTTTTTACCACTACCACAAGGACACGGCTCATTTCTACCCACTTTCTTTTCTTCTCTTTTGAAAGTTTCAGGTTTCTTTCTTCGGCTTACGCCTTGTGCAGCTCTTCTAGCTGCAACGTCTTCGCTCCTCTCGGTAGTGTTGGTATTTGTTTTACTGAAATCTGTTTGGCGCTGTTTAGCTTCTGCTAAGGTAGTCCCTCCAGAAAAGATGAGTGTACCTTTTGATAAATAAGAAGTTACTTCCTCGTTTACTTTATTAACCAATCCTTCAAAAAGGTTGTAAGCTTCCATTTTATAAACTACTAATGGGTCTTTTTGCTCAAAAGAAGCAGACTGAACAGAATCTTTTAATTCATCCATTGACCGTAAATGCTCTTTCCAACTATCATCAATCAAAGCTAAACTAACCGCTTTTTCAATATCCGTTACAATTGTTTTGCCATTCGATTCTACGGCATCTTTGATATTTGCTGCGATTGGTAATGGGTTTTTTCGACCATCCGTAAACGGTGTTAAAATATCTTTGTAACGAGGTTGATTTTCGTGAACGTCTTTGATGATTGGCAATAGTACCGAGGAAATATCATCACTCTTTTGGTCATAATATTGAATGAATTGGTCTTGGTACATATCCACTAAATCATCCGCACCACTCTCTTCGAATTGTTCTTTACTGATTTTTGGGTCAAAACCAATTAAACCAACAGAATCCATTTTGAAAGTGTCATAATTGCCCCCTGCTTTATGACTCTGAACAATATTTTCCGTCAAAGACAAAAACATATTATTTAAATCAACGGACAAACGTTCTCCTGAAAGCGCATTTCTACGTTTTTGGTAAATCGCCTCCCGCTGTATATTCATTACATCATCATATTCCAATAATCGCTTTCTGATACCAAAGTTATTTTCCTCTACTTTCTTTTGTGCTCTTTCAATGGATTTAGAAACCATGGAGTGTTGAATTACTTCACCCTCTTCATGTCCCATTTTATCCATCAATTTCGCAATTCTTTCAGACTGAAATAAACGCATCAGTTTGTCTTCCAAAGAAATATAAAATTGAGAACTCCCCGGGTCTCCTTGACGACCTGCCCGTCCTCTCAACTGCCTATCTACTCGTCTAGAATCGTGTCGTTCTGTACCAATAATGGCTAAACCTCCTGCTCGTTTCACTTCGTCGGAAATTTTAATATCCGTTCCCCGACCAGCCATGTTCGTTGCAATGGTTACCTTACCTGGCTTACCTGCTTCTGCAACAATATCAGCTTCTCGTTGGTGCTGCTTGGCGTTTAAGACATTGTGGTCAATGCCTTTTATCTTTAAAATTCGACTTAATTTCTCCGAAATATCTACTGAAGTGGTACCAACCAATACTGGACGACCTTGCGATGTTAACGTTACGATGTCATTAATTACCGCATTATATTTCTCTTTCTCTGTTTTATAAACCAAATCTTGTCTATCGTCTCTTGCAATTGGACGGTTGGTTGGAATAACGACAACATCCAATTTATAAATTTCCCAAAGCTCACTTGCTTCCGTTTCTGCGGTACCGGTCATACCACCTAATTTGTGATACATTCGGAAATAGTTTTGCAAAGTTACGGTGGCATAAGTTTGGGTAATATCTCCAATTTTTACACTTTCCTTTGCTTCTAAGGCCTGGTGTAAACCGTCAGAATATCGACGCCCTTCCATCATCCGACCTGTTTGTTCATCGACAATTTTTACTTCATTGTCCATGACCACATATTCCTCATCTTTTTCAAAAAGCGTAAATGCTTTTAGTAATTGGCTAACGGCGTGTAATCGGCGAGATTTTACAGCAAAATCTTGAGATAGTTTTTGCTTAGCTTCTACTTTTTGTGCTACTTCTAAATCTTCATTATCCTCGATTTCCATCATTTCTAAAGTAATATCTGGCATTACAAAAAATGATGGGTCTGATTCTCCTTTAGATAAAAACTCTACGCCTCTTTCTGTTAATTCTACGTTTCTATTTTTTTCGTCAATCGTAAATAACAAAGGCTCATCTGCTATATGCATATTTTTGGATTGCTCCTGCATATAGAAATTATCTGCATTTTGTAATTCTACCTTTACTCCTTCTTGACTTAGAAATTTAATTAATGGTCGATTCTTCGGTAAAGCTCTGAAAGACCTTAAAAGTGCAAGACCTACCTGCCCTTCATCATTACCAAATTCACCTGCGTTGAATAATTTTTTTGCCTCCGCTAAATAATCTGTTGCAATTTTCTTTTGCGCATTGATTAAGCGCTCTACTTTTGGCTTCAACTCTGAATACTCTTGGTCTTCACTACCTTTAGGTACCGGACCAGAAATAATCAATGGTGTCCGAGCATCATCAATTAAAACAGAATCTACCTCATCAATCATACAAAAGTGGTGCTTTTTTTGAACCATTTCTGCTGAGGATTTTACCATATTATCTCTCAAATAATCGAAACCAAATTCGTTATTTGTTCCATAGGTAATATCACAGTCATATGCTGCATTTCGCTGAGGCGAATGTGGTTTATATTTATCTATACAATCAACTGTTAAGTGTAAGAATTCGAAAATAGGTCCAACCCATTCACAATCCCGACGAGCTAAATAATTGTTTACGGTAATTACGTGAACACCGAGGCCTGATAATCCATTTAAGTAGGCTGGTAAGGTGGCTACTAAAGTTTTACCTTCCCCTGTTGCCATCTCTGCTATCTTTCCATCGTGCAATACCATTCCCCCAATCAACTGCACATCATAATGAATCATGTTCCACGTAATCTCTCCTCCCGCTGCCAACCAGCTATTTTGCCAAGTTGCTTGACCTCCTTCTATAGTGATATAACCCTTTTTTGTATTTCCTGCTAGATTTCTATCGTGGTCAGTTGCAGTTACTGATATAGATGAATTTGTAGAGAAACGACGAGCAGTTTCTTTAACCACTGCAAAAGCTTCTGGTAATAATTCCCTTAAGATGTCTTCCAAGTGCTTATCTCGCTCTTTGGCAATTTCATCCATTTGCTTAAAAAGACTTTCTTTTTCATAAAGGTTTTCTTCTACTTTAGCTTGATCTTTCAAAGATTGGATGTCTTCATCAATGCCCGCTAAATGTTCTTTGATGCGTCCTCTAAACTCTAAGGTTTTATTTCTTAGTTGGTCGTGGCTAAGATTTTGCAGTTTGGCAAATTCCTCATTTGTCTGGTCCACAAAAGGCATATAATGTGCCTCATCTCTATCGTATTTTGTGCCAAATAATTTTTTAATAAACTTAAACATGAGTCGTTATTATTACTTTTATAATTGGATAAAAATAATTGTATTCTTATCGTAGTTAAATTCTATTTTCTACTCGAAAACGCAAAGATAACAAGTATCTGTATGTAACGTTCTAAAGGGAAGGTTAATATCGGATAAATGGGTGCATAATTTATACCAATGCTA
>CALJVJ010000391.1 GCA_937974625.1 uncultured Saprospiraceae bacterium | reverse complement strand
CATGTCAATAGCTGCTTGCAAGGCATCTTTCGATGAATTGGGAAAAATAGCCATGATACCATCTCCTAAGTATTGGTTGACAAAGCCTTGTTGCTGCTGAATGATGGGCCCCATGCGCTTATTATAGGCATTGACAAATTGAAAATTTTCCTTGGGACTCATTTTTTCAGAAAGACTAGTGAAATTTCTGATATCCGAAAATAAAATCGATACGTCTTTTTCCACCGTATCCCCTAAGTTGATTTCTTTGATATTGGATTTGCCTAAGGCTGCCAAAAATTCATTGGGTACAAACCGACTGATGGCTTGATTGATTTCCTTTTGGTCGTCGAGGTTTTTTTGGAGGGCCTCCGCTTTTTCTGTTTTGAGGCGATTGGTGCGGTCACCGATACTGAGCGCCAATAAAGTCAACATAGCTATTATGGATATTTTAAATCCTTGTAAGGAATATTCAGCGGCGGGGACGTTCGTTTTAGTTATTACGGCATATATTCCAATTGCTAAAAATATCAAGCTTGCAATAATTATAGGAGCAAAAGCAAGGAAGAAGAATTTTTTAGAAACATTTTTTTGTTTAGGTGCTCTTACTGCTGCGCCTAATGAGACAACTGTAGTTACAACTAATAGTATTAATAGGAAGAAAAATGATGGCTTTAATAAAAAAGGATTTAGATTTTCATCAAAAAATTGAAACTGAAAGACATTGGTTATAACTGTAAGGATAGAAATGAAGATTAAACTAGGAACCAACCATTTTGCATAAAAAGAATCCTTATTATAATTAAAGTAAGTTGCTACAAATTTCAAAATTCCAACGAATACTAAAATAAGACTAAAGAAATAGATTGGAACCACATAATCTCTAAGTATAGGAAAGAGTTCGTAGGACTGAACACCAGTAATATTTATGAAATCAAAAGCAAAGTTTAAAAAGAATCCTAAACCAATTAAGGAAAAGTAAAAATGGATACGTTCTTTTTCTATGACGAATAATAAAAAGAAGAATATAGTTTGAATGCCAATAATGCCAAAAAAAAGTCCATTAAACAGGGCATGATTACTTTGACTAGGGAAGAGCGAAAAAGGGTCGATATGATAAAACATCATTCCTCCATTAGGATAAATAAATCGGGAATCAGCTCCTTTTGCACGTACCCATAAGTCGAGGGTATCTTGAGGGCCAATATCTAGTTTTATAAAACTGGCCCAATGTTTAAATGCTCGTTCCTTTAAGGGAACGTTGTCTCCTGTACGTTGATGATGATAGCCACCTTGACCATCCGCAACATAGCAGTCAATATAATCAAAACTGAATAAATCTGTACCTCTGAAAGGAGAGAGTTGTAATATTTGTTCCCCATTAAAGTAGGGACTACCATAGAAACGCTTCCGTATCCAATATACTTTGTCAGCTTCGATTGGGGTTTTGCCCGCATCTTTCCAGGCCAATTCATTTTGCATGGTCACTATCTCCTCAATAGTCTTGGTTTTGCTAGAATCTATATGGAAATCATGATTGATGAGTAAATTTGCAGCCCAAGGGAAATTTGGGGCATCAAAATAATAACCTCCTTTAAATGGATAGTCTGAAAAAAGGCCAGGCCATTTGTCTTTATCTAAAATAAAAATCTTTATTTGGTCAAGTTTTTCAAGCTTCTCTTCATTCGTTCCTTCCAACCTAAAATATAGCACCACTTTTTCGTTTTGTTGGATGGTATGGCGAAGCATATTGTATTGGGAAGGGATGGGTTTATCAGCGTTTGCGAATTGGTCCCCTGTTTGATGATAAGAGATACTATCATTGGGATGAACCATCCACGTGTCAATTTTTTCCCAACTGTTAAACAATCGATCTAGAGAAAAACCAAAGAGGTAGTCATCCGTTTTTTCGCTATTGCCATAAAGGATGAGTTTGCCCCAGTAAACTTCTTTGGGGTCGTAGTTATAATCCTTATCATTAGTATTGTTGTTACCAAACAATTGGTCATTCTGTCTTATTTCCTCAAAAGAGGAATTGCCTTTTTTGTCGTGATAAATGTTTAAGGTAGAGTAGAAAGGTTGATCATCTGAAAGCTGTTCTAAATGCCAGCCATATTTCCGTTGAATCTCTTTTTGTTTTTTATAATCTCCTAAACAAAAGTAGCTATTTGCAATAAACATAGCATCTTTTCTAGCTAATGCCAGCTCGTTGTATTGTTTTGCTAAGGGTTCTTTTTCTTCCTTTTTTAGAACTCTTAAAAAAGATTCTATTCGGTTTTGCAATGCCATTTTTTCTTTCGCAGAAGCATCTAGCGGAAGTTGCGCTAAAGAATCAATGGGCGTCATTTGCCCGAAGAGGGGTGCAAAAGCAAGAAGCATAAGCAATATAATTGCTAGCCTACATACAGCCGAGGTATATTTTCTTTTTTTGGAGTTTTGCATAGTATGTTAGAGCCAGTTTTGTGTGTAGTTTTAAACCAACCAATAGTCGAAGAAATTGCTGGTCAATCTCCGAGTATTAGGAGTAGCTAAGGTAGGTGTATTTAAAGGGGGAGACTTAAGATATTGTCCCAAATAGTTAAGATATTGTCCCAAAAGGCTGGAAAGCGCTACTTCTCTAGCATCAATTCCACTCCAGTCCAATCTCCTGTCACCCCAACTTCGTCTAAGGTCCGTGCTTTATTCAGAAAAATCTTTGCGGTTTGGTCATTAGGATTTTGTGCTAAAACAGTTTTAAATTTAAAGGTTGCTTTGGCAAAAGCTTTGTTAAAGTAAGCATGAATACCTTGTTCAAATGTTGGGAGGGTTTCTATTTTTAGGGCTTTTTGTTCGGGCAAATCCCCATCGAAGCATTCGTAAATTTTTAAGGCTTCTAATTTTCCTTTGACTTGCACTTCACCTAAGTATCTAAAATGAAAGCTAGCGTGATTTGTTATTTTTTTCAAACTTGCATCACTCAACAAAATAGAAGCGCCGTAATGTTTGGTCAGGTTTTCAATTCTAGAAGCGGAATTGACGGAGTCCGAAATAGTAGCGGCATCTAATCGATTTTCATCGCCAGTAATACCCATGATAAGTGGACCACTATGCATACCCATTCCTACTTTAATTATATCTTTTCCTTGGGCCACTCTTTGCTTGTTATATAGTTGAATGGCTTTTTGCATATCAATGGCAGCCCATAGTGCTTCATTAGGACTATTAGGGAAAATAGCCATAATTCCATCTCCTAAATATTGGTTAACAAAACCTTTATATTGTTGGATAATAGGCCCCATTCGACCATTATAGGCGTTGACAAAACGGAAATTATCTTCTGGGGTCATCTTTTCTGAAAGCGTTGTATAGTTTCTTATATCCGAAAAGAAAACAGTCACTTCTTTTTGGGCAGTATCACCTAGTTTGATTTCCGTAATATTTGATTTGCCGAGTGCATCTAAAAACTCGTTAGGTACAAACCGACTGATGGCTTTATTAATAGACTTTTGGTCTGCTAAGTTTTTTTGGAGGGCTAAGGCTTGGTTCAATTTGAGCCGATTGGTTCGATAACCGATACTTAATGCTAATAGCGTAAGCATAACAACGGTGGATAATTTTTGCCAAACCCACAAAAGCTGGGAAAATTCGTCACCAACGATTGTTTCAAATATAATAGCATACCCCAAGTGTACCACCGCCACAATAATATTCGGGGTAAAAGCAATAAAAAAGAAAAGCTTGAACCCGTTCCTTTCTTTGGGCGCTTTTATGGCAGCAGACATTCCGATAATGATGGCTAAAACTAGGAAAGTGATGGCCAGCAGAAAATAACTTTTAGAGGTATAGGAGGCTAAATTCTTATCCCAAAATTCGAATTGAATGGCACTATTAGCATAAACGATAGCACAACAAAAAATAAAAATAGGGATTATCCATTTAACATAAACAGAGTCCTTTGAATAACTAAAAAAGTATTGAACGAATTTCAGCGCCCCTAAAGAAAGTAAAAAATAACCTAAGAAAAATAGAGCAACGTGGTAGTCTCGAATAGCAGGAAACAATACATAACTTTGATAAATCGGTTCTTCAAAGCAATGTATCAAGAATAGCCCTAATACAAAAATGGAGTAATAAAGGTGAATCCGGTCTTTTTCAATTATATATAACAGAAAGAAGAATACACATTGCAATGCCAAAATACCAAAGTAAAGTCCAGCATTAAGTGCTTGATTACTTTGATTTGGGAAAAGAGAAAATAGGTCAACCTGGAAAAGGGACAATCCCAAATGATGTCCTAAATATTTTGCATCAGCTCCTTCCAACCGCACGTATAAATCGAGGGTATCTGTTTCCCCAATATCTAGTTTTATAAAATTAATCCAATGTTCTAGTGGACGTTCCTTTAATGCTACTTTATCACCTGTACGTTGATGTTGATAGTTCCCTTGACTATCCACAAAATAACTATCTACATAATCAAAGCTAAAAGCGTCCATCCCTGCACTTGGAGCGATATGGAGTATTTGCTCTCCACGAAATTCGTGACTACCGTATAAACTCGCTCGCATCCAATAAATTTTATTGGCTTCATGGGGTGTCTTTGCACCTTTTTTCCAAACTAATACTTTTTGTTGAACTAAAATATCATCAATGGTTGCCGTTCCGTTTTCATCTATATAAAGGGCATGAGGAATGATTTTTTTTGTGGTGAATGGTGTTTGCTGACTAGGCAGTTCCTCCTGGTTATAGTGAGAAAGGTGATTTAGGGAGTCACTTTTATTGAAAAGAAGGGTTTCAGGATTGGTCTGGGCAAACAAAGTGCATGCACCTGTAACCATCCATAGTAGTACTAATCGGAATTTATCAAAGTTTGTTTTGTGTAGCATTCTCAGTAGTTTGTGTAGCAAAAAAAGAGCAAAATAAAATTGTCAGATGGGTAGGTTATATTTTTCCTTCTCCCTTAAGCAATCATTATTCAAGATTTTGCCTAAAACACTTGATTGATTTGGCAGTAGATAGTAGTCTATAATTTAGAGAATTAAAAGGACTAGCTATTTGTAAGTTTGAGTTTTGAGGCATAGTATGTAATTTTTTGTGTAGTAGGTTATAGCTTCTAAGTTACTACTTTTCTAGCATCAATTCCACACCTGTCCAATCTTCTGTTACGCCCACTTCGTCTAAGGTGCGTGCTTTATTCAAAAATATCTTTGCGGTTTGGTCATTGGGATTTTGGGCTAAAACCCTCTCAAATTTAAGGGTTGCCTTAGCAAAATCTTTGTTGAAATAAGAGTGAATCCCTTGTTCAAATATGGGGAGGGTTTTCATTTTTAAGGCTTTTTGCTTGGGCAAATCCCCATCGAAGCATTCGTAAATTTTTAAGGCCTCCAATTTTCCTTTGACTTGTACTTCTCCTAAATATCTAAAATGAAAGCTAGCATGATTTTTTATTTTTTTCAAACTTGCATCGCTTAACAAAATAGAAGTGCCATAATGTTTGGTCAGGTTTTCAATTCTAGAAGCAGAATTGACCGAATCGGAAATAGTAGCCGCATCCATTCTGTTTTTATCTCCTGTAATACCCATAATCAATGAACCAGTGTGCATGCCCATTCCTACCTTAATCTTGCCTTTGCCTTGGGCTACTCTTTGTTTATTATATAGCTGAATGGCTTTTTGCATTTCAATGGCAGCCTGTAGTGCTTCATTAGGCGTATTTGGAAAAATAGCCATAATTCCATCTCCTAAATATTGGTTGACAAAACCGCTATTTTGTTGGATAATCGGGCCCATGCGACCATTGTAGGCATTGACAAATTTGAAATTATCTTCCGGTGTCATTTGTTCTGATAAAGAAGTATAATTTCGAATATCTGAAAAGAAAACGGTTACTTCTTTTTGTATGGTATCTCCTAATTTTATCTCGGTGATATTGGTTTTACCAAGTGCACTTAAAAACTCATTAGGGACAAATCGGCTGATGGCTTGATTGACGCGTTCTTGTTCTAAGAGTCTGCGTTTTTGGTCGTCAAGGTTCTTTTGTAAGGCAGCGGCTTTTTCCGCTTTAAACCGATTGGTTCGGTGACCGATACTAATTGCCAATAAAGTTAAGACGGAAACCACGGATGCATTCAATCCTAATAAAAAGTAGTGGGAAATTATACTAGTAGTTTCCATTATGGAAGCATATATAGAAGTTGATAGAAATCCTAAAGAGGAGATAATCAAGGGGGTAAAAGCTAGGAATAAATATTTTTTAGAGATATTTTTTTGGCTAGGCGCTTTTAATGCAGCAATTAAGACGGTAACTATACTGACTACTACTAGCAGTAGAATGACTAAGTAGTAGGTCTCTTCTGTGAAAGCATTTAAATTTTCATCATAAAATTTAAATTGGAATAGGGCATATAAACTTGCTACAAGGTGGGTATAAATTAACCCAGGCACCAACCACTTTGCATAGAGAGAATCCTTTGGATAACTAAAATAAGTTTCGACAAATTTTAAAACACCCAAGCAAATGAAAAATAGCCCTAAGAAGTACATGGGGACTTGATAATCCCTCCATACTGGAAAGAATTCGTGGGTAATAACCCCAGCTGAAAGGTCAAAGGCATAATTGATAAAAAAACCGAAGCCCATAATGGAAAGGTAGAGATAATTTTGTTCTTTTTCTATGACAAATAATAAGAAGAAAAATATTGTTTGTATCCCAATAATGCCATAAAAAAGCCCATTCGCCAAGGCATAATTACCCTGACTCGGGAAAAGAGAAAATGGGTCAACATGGTGCAATAACATGGCTCTATTAGGGATAATAAATCGCGAGTCAGCCCCTTCCATTCGTATCCATAAGTCGAGGGTATCCGTAGGGCCAATATCCATTTTTATAAAATTAGCCCAGTGTTTGTAAGCTCTATTTTCTAATGGAACATGGTCTCCTGCACGCTGGTGTTGGTAGCCACCACTAGGACTAGAAATATAGGTGTCAATAAAATCAAAACTAAACAAATCAAATCCTTGCAAAGGAGAAACATGTAATATTTGTTCGCCATTAAAATAGGGACTGCCATAAAAGCGGTGTCGTAACCAATAGACCTTATCGGCTTCAATGGATAGACTGGCAGGGCTCTTCCAGGCTAATTCTTTTTGCTTTGCCATCACCTCTTCAATGGTACTAGTCCCACTAGAGTCATGATAGAATTCATGATTGAGGATTACATTCGTAGTAAAGGGCTTGGTTGTATCTCTCAGACGATATTTTCCCTTAAATGGATAGTTCGGAAAAAAGCCAGGCCACATATCTTCCTTTAAAAGGGCAAGGCTTAGGTGGTCTGGTTTATTTAGTTTTTCTTCATCGGTCCCTTGCAATCTAAAGTATAGCACGACCTTTTCATTTGGTTGGATGCTAAAGCGAAGCATATTAGCTTTGGAAGGAATAGGTTTTTCCGTTTCCTCAAATTGGTCTCCCGTATGAGCATACCGGATGCTATCATTGGCATGAACCACCCAAGTATCAATACTTTCCCAACTACTAAAATATCGATGGGTCGAAAAATGAATCAGATAATCCTCTGTTTTTTCGGGCTCACCGTAAAGCAGGACTTTGCCCCAATAGACTTCATTTGGGTCATAATCGTAATCGGTCTCCTTGGTATTGTTATTAACCCATTGGACATTATTTTTTATGTCTTCAAAAGTGGCATTCCCTTTTTGGTCATGGTAAATATTTAATTCATTATAAAGAGTAGTTTCCAATTGGGAATTGTCCAAATGCCAACCATATTTTCGTTGTATTTCTTTTTGTTTTTGAAAATTTCCCAAATAATAGTAACTGTTGGATATGAAAATAGAATCATTGCTCGCTAGTGCTAGCTGGTGGTATTTTCGAGCGAATGATTTTTGTTCTTCCTCCTCCTTTATGTTTTCAAAAAAAGCGTCGATTCGATTTCTCAGCCCCATTTTTTCTTTTTCAGAAGCAGTAGGAGGAAGGTTCATCAAGGAATCAATGGGGGTAGCGTAGAGCGGCAGGGATAGCACTAAAAAGCAAAAGAGTAGGAGTAGTTTGGTCAACTTTAGCAAACTATATTTCTGCTTATAAGGAATTAGGTCTTTTTGGGGTGCTAATGATGGGGAGAAGGAATAGGGGAATTGGCCCAATTTTTTTGGAGTGTTTGTGGCATTTTTTTGCAGGAGGAAGACGAATTCGACAGGGAGGATGCCAGTTAGCTTGCGTACCAATAAGGTATGTTTTCTCTTTTTAGAGTTCGGCATAGTATGTAAAAACAATTTTTGTGTGTAGTGCTAAACAATGAAGTTGTTTAAAGTTATTCTAATGGCCTGCTTGCAAGTCATTGAAAATCAAGCCTCCCGACCGCTAGCGGTTCATTCGCTTTGCGAACTCATAGCTATTTATGTTTTACGTAGCTTTGGCTACGAAAAAATAAATGAACTTCATCTTGATTTCCAAGCACCTACAATCAGTCTCATAACAAAACCTTAAACAACTTCAATATACAACTTACGAATTAGTTGGTAAATCTCCAAGTATTTAGACCTACTCTTCGTAGCCACTAAGATAGGTATATTTAAAAGGTAGGACTTAAGTTATTGTTCCAATAGTTATACTATTGTTCCATACGCTATATTATAGTGATATTGAGGTGGTAATATTGGATAAGATAAGGTGTTAGGAACCAATCAGAAAATCATAAATCCATCTAGTACAAATATTAGATAGATTTATGATTTGATAGTTAACAATTAACAATTAACAACACTATTTAATGTATCTGCCGTTCCTGCCC
>CALJVJ010000390.1 GCA_937974625.1 uncultured Saprospiraceae bacterium | reverse complement strand
CAAGCCGCATTTACTTCATAACTTTCTATAATCGCCGTTTTATTGATGCAAGCCGCCACACAATCATTGAATTGTTGGCCCCACAGCTGATTTGTAGCAAAAAACAAACAAAGTATCATTAACTTTTTCATAGTTTCTAATTTTTTAACGAAAATAGAAAACCTCCAAGTTCCATGCAAACTTGGAGGCTTAAATAGGTTAATTCTGTTAAATACTTTTAGATTTATATTTTTAACTCGCGCTAACTCTTATATCTGTTTCTGCACTTTCACCTGCGTAGTTGTATCTACCCCACTACTCAATACTTCAATTTTCAATCCATCAGACAAACCCGTCTCAATCACTCTTTTTTCAAACTCTTGGTCTCCCACAGACACTTCTATAAAAGTAGAGTCATTTCTAAAAATAACGTCTCTTTCTTGTAAGGCAATCACCTGATCGCGTCTATCTAAAATAATATCACCATTGGCAGAATAGCCTGCTCTCAGAAAGACCCCTTCAGTCGGTTTGATAGCTGCTCTGACTTCAAATTTCACCGTCCCTTCTTCTTCTACTCCTTTTGGAGAAATGAACTCTAAAGTAGCCTCAAACTTCTTATCTTCTATCGCTCCAATGGTTAATTCTAAGGGCATCCCTTCCTTTAATTTCCCAACGTCTGATTCATCGACTTTTCCTTCAAAAATAAGGGATTTCATGTCTGCAACAATGGCAATACTTGTACCTTCATTGAAGTTATTTCTTTCGATAACCGAAGACCCCTCTTCTACCGGTACGTCTAAGACCATTCCTTCGACAGTAGAAACTACAATATTATTGACCTGTCTAGAATTTTTTGAAGCCCCTTCTTTTAGTAGTTGTAAATTATTGATGGCGGCATTCATTTCTTGCTTGGAAATATCTACATTGGCTTCAAACTGTTGTAAAGTATTTCCCGCTAATAACTCTGCATTATCAAACGCTGCTTTGGCCATATCCATGTCTCTTTTAAATCGATTATAGTCCTGTTCACTAATAACCCCTTCTTCAAATAATTGTCGATTTCTCGCTTCTTCTTTTTGTGCCGTTTCATAACTAGACCTCGAACTTTCTACATCTAATTTTTTGCCAAAAACTTCTTGTTGTCGCTTTAATTCTCGCTGTGATTCGTCATATCGTATCCGTGCTAGTTCTACTTGACTTTGCGCATTATTAATACTGATTTGACTTGGAATCAACTTAATTTTTGCAATCTTTTGCCCTTTCCGAGCAATTTCTCCTGCTTCCACATACAGCTCATCTACGACGCCCGAAACTTGTGGCTTAATCAATACCTCTCTTCGTGGCTTGATAGAACCCGTTGCGACGGTCTTCTTAATAATATCTGCAATTTCTGGTTTATTCGTATCGTAAACCACAGGGTCTTTTGCATTTTGTTGATAAAAATATCCGCCTAACAAAATGGAAAAAATTACTAATACGGCGGCTAATGTTATGACACAACCTTTATTCATTGTTTATGATTTTTTAACATAACTCGGATTTTATTTACCGAGCAAAATGATGATTTCTCTTGTCTACCTATGTTTAGTGCCTACGGCACTTTTTATGGGTGGGGTATTTTATTTTGATGTTTATTTTTTATTCGTCTTTTAAGGCAACTACTGGATTTACATTTGCTGCTTGTAATGCGGGTACTAATCCTGTCAAGGCGCCTGCTACGATTAAGGCGACCAAGGCCCCCAAACTTACTTGCATATCAATCTGTGGATTGGTGAAAAATTGAACATCTGTTCCTGCAGCTAATTTCATTAGGTACACTACGCCAATGCTTATAACCAACCCTAGATAACCTGCCAACGTAGTAATAAATACGGATTCTAATAAAATCATACTGACGATTGACCGAGGGGTCGCGCCCAATGCTTTCCGAATTCCGATTTCTTTGGTCCGGTCTTTTACTATAATAAGCATGATATTCCCAACACCAATGACTCCAAAAAGCAAACTCCCTATTCCTACAAACCATACTAAAAAACTTATCCCATTGAATAGGCTCATCATTTCTTTTAGTTGCTCTTCTACATTTTCTGTTCCGACTCCTCGTGGGTCATCAGGATGTACTCTATGTCGCTTTTTTAATAAAGTCTTGACTCTATTTTCTGCTATACTTACTGGGTATTCTTGATTGATAGTGCACACAAACCATCCTATTCTATTTTGTTGATTGGTTACTTGTTGAGCAGTGCTTAATGGCATGAAGATAGATTTGTCATCTTCTGCAGCATCTTGACCTCTTCTGTCTGAAGCGACGATTCCAACAACTAAATAGTCAATGCCTTGTATTTTTACAAATTTACCAACTGGTGGAATAGATGCTTCGCCTTTTCCAAAAAAATGCTCCGATACTGCCTTCCCAATTACTACAATTTTGCGTTTATCGGACATATCTTTTTCATTGATGAAACGACCATCAATCAAGTCTATAGCATCTATTTTCAATAAATAAGGAGTATCTCCTCGAACCTCATAGGACCCTTTTTTATCCAGATAGGATACTTCTCCTGAAGGCACATATAGACGGGGAGACATATACTCTAAAATGTCTTCTAAATCATTTTCTATCGCTTTGATATCGTCATTTGTAATCGGATTATATCGCCCAGATTGTAATCCATCATAAGGCATCGTTGTTGGGTTGGTCCAAACATACATCGAATTATTTGCGTGACCACCAAACATTGCCAAAACTCCATTTTGAAAACCAGTCCCTGCCCCCATCAATACTACCAACATAAATATCCCCCAAAAGACACCCAAAGCTGTCAAAAAGGTCCTTAGCTTATTCTTGCTAATCGTATTAAATATTTCTTGCCACTTATCGTAATCAAACATAGTTGGTGATTAGTGATTGGTTATTTGTGATTAGTTACGCGCTAAATTGCAAACTCGCAAACTTTCTAGCTCTTCATGGCTACTACTGGGTTAACTCTAGCTGCCTGAATCGCTGGTACTAAACCTGCTAAAGTTCCTGAAACGATTAGAAAAACCAGTGCCAACATGACACTCGTAAAATCTACTTCTGGATTATAGAAAAATTCTAAATCGTCTATTTCATAAGTTGTCATCAAATAATCAACACCGTAAATAATACTGAATCCCATGATTAAGCCTAAATAACCTGCTACCGCTGTCAAGAAAATGGATTCTTGCATAATCATGCTGACAATGGACCAAGGTGTTGCGCCTAGGGCTTTTCGAATGCCGATTTCTTTTGTTCGGTCCTTTACCGTAATCAGCATGATGTTACTCACGCCGACTACTCCTGCTATGATACTTCCGATGCCTACAAACCAGATAAAAAAGGAAAAACCCGAAAAAATCATTTTGAATTCCTGATAACTTTCGATGTTATTATGTACCCCAATTGCTTGTTCGTCCGTTGGGTCAAAATGATTGAGGGCAGCTAATTCTATTCTTGCATTATCTGCTATTTGATTGGCTTCTTCCGCTGTTGCATCTCCTACTGTCAACACCATATCATGTACTCGGTCCTCCTTGTCAAACACACTTTGAGCAGTTGTCAAAGGCATATAAATAAATTCTCTCTCTCGTTTGCTACTACCATCGGTAAAGACACCTGTAATCTGAAATTTTGTCCCGTTTATTCTGACATACTCGCCGAGGGCAGTCTTATCTTCTCCAAATAATTTCTCCTTGGCAATATCCCCTATAATAGCTACTTTCCGCTTTTCTTTAATATCAATTGTATTGACATAGCGCCCCTTGACCATTTCGGTAAATTCGATGGCTTGATAGGTAGGTTCTACTGCTCGAATTCTAAAATTTAAAGCCTTACCGCCGTACTCTGTTTGAAAACTACTATTCACAAAATACCTTGCACTCAAATTATCTACCCCTGCTATTTTTTGCCTAATCGCTTTCGGGTCTTTGTTTTGAAAACGAATCCTACGTCCTGCTTTATAGCCTTTATAAGGTTTAGTCGTTCTATTACTCCAGATATATAAACTGTTGATGGCATCATCCGCAAAATCTCGCTCTGCACTATTCCGCAAACCATTCCCTGCCCCTAAAAGAATCACAAGCATAAATATACCCCACCAAACTGCTAAAGCAGTCGCAAAGGTGCGCAGCTTGTGTCGTTTTAGAGAATCAAATATTTCTTGCCATTTATCGTAGTCAAACATTGGTAATTTTCAATTTATAATTTTCAATTTTCAAATGGCCCTTGTGCTATAGGATAATTGAGGTCTAAGAATTGTTGCTTTTAGCAATAAAAAAATATTCTTCTATTTTGGATTAGGATGCTCCATAAGGTGTAGAAAGCAACCCCTTTTTAGAGGTCGCCTCTACGAGAGAATCCAGAAATTTAATCTTTTAGTATTCAAGAACCTGCTTCAATGTTCCCATCTTTTAGTCGGATTATTCTATTGGTCATATCCGCAATATCTTCTTCGTGGGTTACTATGATAACGGTAATACCTTGTTTATTGACCTTTTTAAATATCTCCATCACATCATGAGACGTTTGGGTATCCAAAGCTCCTGTAGGTTCGTCCGCTAAAATAACTTTAGGCTCTGAAATTAAGGCGCGCGCAATGGCGACTCTTTGCTGCTGCCCACCAGACATTTGAGTCGGTAGGTGGTCTGCCCATTCTTTTAAGCCTACTTTTTCTAAATATTCTAGTGCTTTAGCTTGTCTTACTTTACGAGGTACTTTTTTATAATAAAGTGGCAGTGCAACGTTCTCTTTTGCAGTTTTAAATGGTAATAAATTAAAAGATTGGAAAACAAAACCTAGAAATTGGCTTCGGTATTGAGCAGCTTGAGTTTGACTCAGGTCCTTCATCAACACATCGTCTAAAGTGTATGCTCCTACATCGTATTCGTCTAATAACCCTAGAATATTTAGCAGCGTAGATTTGCCCGAACCAGAAGACCCCATTATGGACACAAAGTCGCCTTTTTCAATATCTAAGTCTATGCCTTTCAGGACTTCTAAGTTGGTAAATTCCGTCTTGTAAGACTTACGGATGCCTTTTAGATGAATCATTAATTATGTCGGGTTTTATGATGTATTCTAAAAGTAATTGCCATATACCTCTATTTGGGTTTGACAGCTTCTTTTTTATTTTTTAACGTTCATCGTAGTACGCTATTTGAAAGACCCTCTTTTTTAACAAGGGTTGTAAAGCGGGAATGTAAATGACTAAAAAAATTGACTAGTATAGAAAAAAGTTGGATGAATGAGGTGATTCTTTAGATAAACTAAGCTAGCAGAAGAATAATTTATGCTAAAAACCGACATTTAATAATTTATCGACTTACCTTTATTGCTTCGACTGCCCTCCTTACAGACCAACACAAATGACACTTATTAATCTCAAACTACTCCCTCTAGTATTTTTATGCTTTTGTATTTCCTCTCAACTTCCCGCTCAAGCAATTAAAGTAACCATTGATGGCAACCTACAAATTAAAAAAGATGCTGCTAAAAATCGCATATTACAATCCGACGCCGAAGGTTGGGGTACTTGGGTAGCACCAACGTATCAACAACGAAAAATTATTGATGTCAAAGATTTTGGAGCCATTCCTGGTGGTGCTGTTGACAATACTTTAGCTTTCCAAGCTGCTATTGATTCTGCTGCCACTTTTGGCGGTACGGTTTTCATTCCTGCTGGTAATTATTTAATCACGGACAAATTAACCATTCCCAGTGGCGTTATGCTGCAAGGAGAATCTCAAGGGAATGTGTACCACAGACATAGTAATTCGCCCTTTAAAGGCAGTACGTTCTATTACACAGGGAGTGATTTTATGTTGGAATTTAGTGGTTTCTTTTCTGGTGCTCGAGACTTATACTTTTATAAGATTGGGGCAGGTGCTGCTTTGGACAAAGGATGTATCCGACTAGTTGCGAATGATGGCAGTTTTAGTACCGGCCATAATACCTTTGCCAATCTTACTGTATATAATTTTACGGTTGGTACTTGCTTAAAAATAGACGCTACTAATAATAGCCAAATTCGGCATGTACTAATTGAAGACGTGCTATTCCGATTTCCAGAAACGGGTATACACATCTTAGCAGACGAGACTTCTACCATCGAAAACATTACCCTCAATAATGGCAAAATTGGTGGGGGGTCTCATTATAGTCTTAGAAATCAAGGTGGAACGAATATCAATGTTTATGGAACTACTTTTGAAGGAACAGCTTGTGGTAGTTTTGGACACTTAGTAGTAGAAAGTGGGAATATTAATATTTATGGCTTTCGTACGGAATCAACTGACCCTGTAGGGACTTGTGATGAATCTGAAATTAAAATCTTGCACTTCCATCCAAACACAAAAGGTTCTTATATTCAAGGACTGGTGGGCGAAGGCAAAGTCTTAGATGAAGGTGATAATTATCTTGATGTTACTGGTAAAAATATAGAAAGACGCCCTTCTGGTAATAATGCATTTCAAAATAGTGGGTTCAGAAACGTTCAAAATAACGAGATTCCATTTTGGGACTTAACAGCCAATGTCGCTCAACTCAATATCGAAGCCCCAACTTTCGAAACTAACCACCAAGTCCTCACATTGACTGTTGCACCTGGACAAATTATTAATTTAGCACCAACTCAATCAGGATTATCTAAAGGATTCAATCATCAACTAGCCACTTTTGGTGCTTATATCAAAACTGATGTAGCTAATTTGGCAACTAGTCGTATGAATAAATATAGCCTTTCGAATAGCTCTTGTACTGTGGTCGACGCTAGTTTTCACTCTGGAAATAATGAATGGGAATATATCGGTTTATCTTCGGCTATAGATGCGGCTACCTGTTCGCCTAATCCTAGTTTCATTTTTGATAATTCGGGTGGTAGTAGCAGTGCAACTGTTTCCATTACAACTCCTTCCTTTGTTTATGGAACGATTCGACCAACTTTAAGCGCCAAGCCTTTATCAAAAAATGGAGGTACCGTTAATGGTACTTTAACACATGGAATGGCTACTCTCCCGATTACCGTAAATGGTAATTTTGAATTGACGCTACCAACTGATGGAAATACTTTTTTATTAACAGGCTCAAATCCCATTCATCGACTAAATAACAATCTTAGTTTAGGGCCACGATTTCCTAAAGGCACTATTATTACCCTAGTTTTTGAATCTGAAGGTATTGCTGTAAAAAATTGGGCATATATCAATTTACTTGGTACTAGCAATTTTACCTCTACCGCTGGTAGTACCTTAACCCTCGTAGCTTTAGCTGATGGTACTTGGCGAGAAATTAGTCGAAATAAACTGTAATATCAATTTATCTCATATTTGCCCCCCTTGTTAAATATATTTTTTATGAAAAAACTTTCCTTTCTTTCCCTTCTTTTTGTTGGCCAAATCCTTATGGCTCAAAACTTAGAAATAGATGGCACTATTAAAATAACTGAAGGCGCACAACCTGGTTACATCCTAACTTCTGATGCTGACGGCGTTGCAGCGTGGAGCCCCTCCTCAGTAGCAGATAGAAAACAAATTTTTGTGACTGATTTTGGTGCGAAGGGAGATGGAACGACAGATGACACCAACGCCTTTCAGACTGCCATTGATAGTGCAGCAGTAGAAGGAAGCACAGTACACATTCCTGCGGGAAATTATAAAATCACTCAAACATTACAAGTACCCGCTGGTGTGCAACTCAAAGGCGACGGTCTAGGGAATAGCTTGGACGCCAATAGCAATAGTGCTGCCGGTAGTCGTATCAGTTTCTTTGGTAATAATGTCTTTGCCCTTGAATTTTCAGGAGATTATGTTGGTTGTCGAAATATGACGATAGTGGATGCAGGAGGATTGGCAGCGGGTGGAATTAATCTTATAGTTGAAAATTTTGAATCTAGTGTGGGTGCGGCGTTTAATGATTTATTTTTACTAAACTTCACTAATGGTACTAGCTTAAAATTAACAGCACTTACTAATAGTGGCATTGCTTTTTCTTCTTTTGAAAACATTCATATTCGAAACGCTAAAAAGGGTATTCATATAGAAGTAGACCCTGATGGTTCTTTTATTAACTTGGTTACTTTTCGGTCTATTAACATCAGTGGAACTGGTTTTGAACACGGTTTATTAACAGATGGTGGTTTAACGACTACTGATTGGTACGGATTGTCTATTCAAGCAGATTGTCCAAGTGCTGGCCATATTGTAATGAATACAGGTTCAGTTAATATGTATGGACTACGGATTGAGTCGGGAGATGTCGCTTGTTCAGATGAAACCGTTTTAATTCAATTAGGAGACAATACTAGAGGAAGCTATATTCATGGTACTGCTGGCAAAGGAAGAATCATTGATAGTGGTAGTAGTTTCATTGATTTAACAGGTGAAAGTAGTATTGGTATTCGCCCGTCAGGAAATAATCTATTTCAAAATGCTGGATTCAAAGGTTTAGTTAATAATGACCTCCCGCTGTGGGATTTTATAACTTCTTCTGGTTATACGACTCCATCTGCTATAGCAACAGAAGCAGCTGAATGGCAAGAAAATCACAATGTCTTAAAATTAACGATAGCCGCTAACCAAAAAACACTATTTACTCCTGAAGCACTGTATTTCACCAAAGCTTATCAAAATAAAGAATGTCTTTTTGGTGCAATGATTAAATCAGATGCTACTGATGTAAAAGTCTCTGTAGGGTATGAACATTGTACAGGTGGAATTGACTTTTCGGCAAGTTCTAAGCACCCTAATGATGGCAATTGGCATTTTATCGGTAAGCCTTCCGAAGTACATCATGATAATACTTGTCCACCAAAACCTCGATTTGTATTTGATAATACAGATGGAAGTAGCTCTGCGGTAGTTTATATTACCACTCCTTCTTTTGTCTTCAATAGAGGAGAAAAACCGGCATTGGAAGCAGGTCCTATTACCTCTGCTGGTGGGATTATGACAGGTACTTTGACTACGTCTCTATTGGAGATAGTTTCTCCTGCTACTAATATCTTACAATTAACCGCCGATGCGAATGTCTTTCAAATAAGTGGCACTAATGCTATCAATAGTATCAATCCTAGTTCTAATATATTTGCACAAGGAACGATGATTACATTACTGTTTGAAAGTAGCGGACTATTAGTTTCTCATGATGTTAGCAAAATAAAATTATTAGGCGAAAATAATTATAACTCGGAAGCATTTAGTACTTTAAAATTACTTTCTTTAGGGGATGGAACTTGGCAGGAATTAGACCGAAATTGTGCCAATGGATGTCTACCTGCTGCGCAACAAGCTCAGCAATCAGCAGATGCCGCTTTGGAAGAAGCACTCGTTTTGACACAACCAGACCAACCTTATCAATCTACAATTGTTAAAGTATATCCGAACCCTACTAAATATGGTATTCATATCGCTTTTAATGAATGGGAATATGGGGAAAACTATCAAGTACATTTGTTAGATGCAACTGGTCGTATTATATTAAAACAAGGATTAGAAAGCGCTGCTAGTTGGTTGGATTTTCAACAATTAAATTTAGTAACGGGTAGATATCAAGTTCATATCTTTGCTGGTAAAAAATCGGTTTATAGCAAAGGTTTGATTATTAAACCGAATTAAGGAATGAGGTAATGGGTTTTGAAACGATAAAATAATAAGCATGACGATATATTTAATCAGACATGGAGAAGCAGCACAAGCATGGGATAAAGCTCCTGACCCAAAACTGAGTATAAATGGACAGCAACAAGCTAGACAGCTTGCAGCGGCTTATCTTCCGCTATTAAATTCGACAGATTTTCAATTAGTTTCAAGTCCACTGGCACGAGCACAGGAAACGGCTATCCCTTTTCAAAAAACGTTGAATATTTTACCCATTATCAATACTAATTTTGCAGAAATACCTTCTCCTGGTATAGCCTTAGCAGATAGAAGAAATTGGTTAAAAGGTTTGTTTTCAAAAAAGGTTATCGAACTGGAACAACCACAATTAGACTGGCGCAGTAATATTATTTCAGGCATTCAATCTTTAGAAAAGAATACCCTGATTTTTTCTCATTTCATGACGATTAATGCAGTTGTCGGTTGGATTCGTGGTAACGAAAAACTTGTGAGCTATTATCCTAATTATTGCTCTATTACTAAAATTGAAAGCGTTGGGAATGAATTTTTTATTCGTTCATTAGGGAAGGAGTTGACAACAGTTATTCAATAGACTTGGATTTTTTATGGCGGATTGACAATCCGCGTTACTTTAAGAATTGTTTGAAATCTGAGCGATGATTTTTACCAATTGGTAATTGCTTTCCATTTTTCATTAATAAAAAATTCCCCTCTACGTAGTCAATAAACTTTCGATTAATCAAGAAAGATTTATGGATTTTGTAAAAATCATTTTCAGGTACTTGGTCTACAAAACTAGATAAGGTTCGGGGGGTTAAATGAAACCGGTCTTTAAGCCACACTTTTACATAATTTCCATAACTTTCAAAATAATAAATCTCTGTTAAATTAATGTTTATCAATCGCTTATCTGCTTTGATAAATAATTGAGATTCGTTCCCACCGCTTCCTATATTTTCTTCAATAGTTGTATTTTTTAATTGATACACTTCTTGTGCTTTATTCACTGCTTTTAAAAATCTATCAAAACGAAATGGCTTTAATAAATAATCACACACATCTAATTCAAAACTCTCCAAAGCATATTCTTGATAAGCCGAAGTGATTATCACTAATGGCGGTTTTTTTAAGGTCCGCAAAAAATCCAAGCCTTTAATTTTGGGCATATTGATGTCTAAAAATAAAAGGTCAATTTCTTGATTTTGTAATATGGAAATAGCCTCTGTTGCTAAATTGCACTGTCCCACAATTTCTATAAATGATACATCTTTCACATATTCTAAAATGACCATGTGCGCCAATGGCTCATCGTCAATAATTAATGCTTTTAAGGTTGCTGCGCTCATGTTAATCGTATTTTTTGGTGTTCCTTAAAATAGGCTAAACTCTTAAAGGTGGATTGTTCGTTTTTTGGTAATTTATGCCGCCATTCTTTAGGTACAAATTGAATTACCTTAACTTCTTTCTCATCAAAACCCTCCAACTTTCCATTCCAATTATTACTATAAAATTCAACGGTAAAATATTGAATAATATCTTTATTGGGATAGGTGACCGTCTCCTTTTCTGGATTCGAACTAATTCCGATTACTTGACAGTCAACTATTTGCAAGCCTGTTTCTTCTTTTACTTCTCGGATGATACAATCTTTGATTGTCTCTCCTTCTTCTAGGCTTCCTGCTGGAATGCCCCAATTATTATTGTCGGTTCTTTTTATCATCAGCACTTCTCCTTGCTCATTTTCTATGATGATTCTAGCTGCAGGGTGGATGAATTTTTGGTGACCTATTTGGGCGCGCATTTTTTTGATGTAGTCGTACATTTACCTATGTTGAGTCCCTACGGGACTGTTATCTGTGTTGAGTCCCTGCGGGACTTGAGTGGATTTTTTTTTTAGGTTTTCTCATTTTAATTATGAAATCTGAGGGATAGTAAAATCTTTGATTTCTAAGGTTGTGCTATAACTATTTGATTTTTCTGCTATCGTAATTTTATGTTTATTCGGAAAGCGCAACTCCATTCGTCTTTGGAGATTATCCAAACCAATGCCTGAGGGCTCTGTGTTCTTCTCTTCTATTGAGTTTTCACAGGTAAAAGTTAGACTATTCGCGGTACTGTGCAGGGAAAGATATAAGCGACAATCTTTTTCCGCTGGTTCTATTCCATGCTTAAAGGCATTTTCTACGAAAGTAATAAATAGTAGTGGAGGAATCTGCAATTTTTCGTCTACAATTTGCTTATCAAATTTAAAATCCAATTTTTTATGCAAGCGTATTTGTTGTAATTGTATATAATCTTCGATGTATTTGATTTCTTCTTCGATGGCTACTTTTTCTTCCTTTCCTTTATATATCACATAGCGCATCAGCTCGGATAATTGTAAAATCACCTCTGGCGTTTGTTTGTCTTTGACAATGCTTAAGGCGTATAAATTATTTAAGGTATTAAAAAAGAAATGTGGGTTGATTTGTTGTTTTAATAAATTGAGCTCCGTTGCTGATTTCTCCTTTTCTAAATTGGCAATTTGGCTATTTTGTTCAAACCACTGCATGGCTACGATAATCGGGACACTCAAAATCATAATCATTCCTGGCAATAACCCTCTGTCTTTCATAAAAGGTTTTATAGTGGCATAGTCTTCTGGTGATAATTCTTGTACAAAAGGCATTAATTGCGTGAATTGACTTAAAATTGGATACGCTACCAAAATGGTCAATACCATCACAAAACCATAATAAACGATACCTTTTTTGCTTAAAAACTGTGGGATTAAATAATATTTATTGACATAATAAAAAGCATAAAAAACCATACCTCTCAAAAAAAACTGGATACCGTAATAAAAGAACCTACCAATACTCGTCAAAAAACTTTGGTCAGGGCTTCTGGCAATTTTTTCTATCATTCCAATATTGGTAGCTAACCCAAATCCTGCACTAAATAAAATAATCGTGATAAGTAATAATTCGTCTAAGCCAAATCGTTGTCCCCATTTTTTGCGATTTATCCATTCTCGCAAACTACCGCTAAACTGAATGCCGATTTCTGTAGCTAATACAGATAAACTGATGGTATAGACAATAGATGTTTTAAAAGCTCCTACATCTTCATTGCCATGCATATAGTTATCCGCTGGAAATAAGGTATCAAAAAAGGTATTTAGAAACGCAATCAGCACAAAAGAATGAAAAACAAAGCCATACAACCATATCCCTCCATGAAGCCAATTCGGTAGTTTTTGGGTCAATTGTTTTCTAAAAAGTGCATAGCCTAAGACTGGTAAGTATAAGCCCGAAATAGCAAAGAAGTAATAAACATAATTCCCCCATGTTTCTTTGACCATACTAACATTAAGCAAATGACTAAAGAACAAAAATAACGTCAAGTATATCCAAACCGTATTGGATAACATAAAGTGATAGACTTTTTTGATAATTCCATTCATATCTTTAGTATATAGTTTGTCCTATTCTAAATTCGAACTCAAATAACGAAAAAAGCCTTTGATAAGCTAATTATACTTATCAAAGGCTTTTTTTTCGTGATGAATGGAACTGGTAGGAGAAAAATATAATATTCAACTTTTTCGTACATATTTTATTCCTCCCCCTTTTACAACCGATTCACCATTTCCAAATCTTTATTTGCTTCTGCGGTCATTCCTAAGACTTGATAAGCATTCGCACGACTATTATAATATCGTTTGTCAGTAGGATTGATATGGAGATGCGGAGGATTGGTGTTTCTTCTTGGGAGTGTTTTTTTTTCGCTTGGCCATCTTATTTTTTTGAGGGTAAACTTTCTAAGTTACAAATACGTTTTTAAAAAAAATAAGATGCTTCACTATAAAAAATAATGGGCTAGACTCCATTACTCCATTTTTACCTAGGCTTATGAAAAAACAAATTTTAGCAATTCCAGGAAGTGTAAGAAAAGCCTCTGTTAATCAAGCGGTCTTAAAATATATTCAACAGACTTTTGAAAAAGAATTGGACATAGAGATTTATAATAAAGTTGAATATTTACCCATTTTCAATCCTGATTTAGAAGGAGATTTATTACCTGATATCATCAAAGAATTACAAAATAAAATTGCCGCTGCGGATGGTATTCTTATCAGCACACCAGAATACGTATTTAGCTTGCCCGGCAACCTCAAAAACTTGCTAGAATGGCATGTTTCTACTACTCTCTTTTCTAAAAAAACCGTTGCTTTAATTGTTGCTGCTGCATCAGGCAAACATGCTTTTCAATCATTGGATTTGGTGATGTCTACGATAACGGAAGGCCCTATTCGCGCGGATTTAAAATTGCTTTTACAAGGGATAAGTAAGAAAATTGATGATAAAGGAAATATATCTGATGAAATGATACAGCGAGCTATTGATAATTTGATGAATACATTTATTGCTGAACTTTCCTAAGTTTATTTCTTTTTCAATAGTATTCTTATTGCTTTGACAAATGTTTTAGAAACTTCAAATTTTTTAGCTATGGAATCTACTCTTGCTCCTTTTACAGCTAATGCCTTTTTTATTTCTACTTCTTTTTTAAGTGCTTTCTGAGTATTCTCCACAAACTCTACAGAAACATCAAAAATGAGTGCTATCTTCTCTGAATCTGTAATAATTTTTTCTTTTACTATATTTATAATGGCTACAGTCATTTTTAGAGCACCTCCTTGTTCTAATCCTTGTTCTAATCCTTGTTTAAATCGAACATCAGTAGTTATGTCAAAAGTAATGCTCATATTATCAATAGTTTTAGTAGTTAATTCTTGCAAATTACGCAATTTTGAAATTATTTCCAATTGTTTGATAAACTTCCGAGTGGCAATAGAATCTCCTTTTAAGTAAACCAACTTTTTTAGAATTAATCGAATTATCTCTTCCGCTTGTAAATCATCTTTATTTGCTAAAATGCTTAATATTACTTCTTCTGGATGTTTAGAATCAATAAATTTTTTATAACTAATCTCACAAAGGTTATGGCATTTATATTTATAAGATAAACCTAAAAATTCAATCTTAGTTTTCATCGTAGAAGGCTGACTGCCCATAAAAATTAGATGTTGTTCAACTGGTTTTTTAAATTTTCGATAAATAATACTACAATACTCCAACATTCTCATTTCCATATAGGTTTCATTACCTCTTTCAAACTCGATTTGAAGAATTCGCCCTTTAGGGAATTCTTTGTCATAAATCAATTTCAAAAAATCTGGTTCTCTTTCTATCGTTGTTTGGAGTTTAATAATTGGCAAATCTTCTAGTCGATAATTTTCTATGCCCAACACTCTTTTTAATAAGGCAGGTATTAAACTGAGTATATTCTCTTTGATAATTTTATCATATTGATTACCCTCTTGTTTGTTCTTAGATGGTCTACGTTTTGCCATTGGTTTTGATTTTCTATGACAAAATTAATAAACACATTTTGTATTACTTATCAATCATTTTTCATCTTTAAAATACATATTGTTTATTTTTATCATAAGTATTGGTCGAAAAAATTCGATTTTCCCCTTAATATTCCCTACTTTTGCAATCGGACAAATAGAGCAAATTAGACTTAAATATTTTCTATAAGTGCAAGAAATTTTAAATATCAATTTTTTTAGGTATCTTTCTTGCTTAAAACTAATGAGAATGGTAGTGTTTGAAATGTAAACACGCATTTCGCTAAGACTGACACCTACTACATAACTACATCAGTAATTTTAAAGATTATTCAACTACATCATTGCTTAATACGGAGTTTTTGTATCTAAAACCCTATCCTTAACGCAGTCCTTTGTTAATCCTTTTATTACTGACCATTTTATATTATAAATGGCTACAAACAAAAAAAAGAAACCGAGGCAAATGTCTCTTAAATTTGATGTGATAGATGAGCGGGTTCCCAAAATATTGGGTATCTTCTGTTGGTTTATTGCCTTTTATCTATTCATTGCCTTTACTTCTTACCTTTTCACTTGGCAAGAAGACCAAGACCGCGTTTTACGGTTTTCTTGGTCTCTATTCACTCAGAGTGATTTGCAAATGGCGAATTGGTTAGGTCGTCTTGGAGCGATTATCTCCAATATGTTTTTCTATTGGGGCTTTGGTGTCCCTTCTTTCATTTTCGTCTTCCTTTTATTTAGTGCAGGGAAAGCTTTAATCAAAGGTATTCCCCTTAAAAGATTCTATAGTACCTTCAAGTACTCCATAGTCATCTTGCTATTATTAGCGATTTTGTTTGAATTTATCATGCCTGAATCAGCATTTCCTTGGGGTGGAACCTTTGGGGAAGGTGTCTATACTTGGCTTTTTAATTTTGTTGGTACCATAGGCATTCTTGTCTTTTTTGCTTTTTCTATTTGGGGAATAATCACCTGGATGTTTAATCCGAACTATGATGAATTGACTTATGAAAAAGCAATGTATGAAACTAAATTATACGCTAAGGAAATGATGAATGGTGGTGTTAGAAAACAAAGTCCTTCTACTAATCCAGATGTAGCACTTGCTGCACCAGTAGGGCTTCGTCCCCAAAAAGATAAAAACGGATTTACCACTCCTAAACCCAACTTTGAAAATACAAAAGAAGGAAGTGCTAAATCAAATCTAGAAATAAATGCACCAAAAGGGGCACCTGCTTTGCCTAGTGAACCGATTCCTAAAGGCAGCCAATTGGCATTTGGTCTTCAAAATAAGAAACGCCAAAAGCCTGCTTCTTTAACAACTGATTCTGAATTAGAAATTAATGCGCCACAACCACAACCAGAAGCAGCACCTGTAGCACCTAAAAAAGAACTACTAATAGACCCAGAAATTAACCCTAATGCTACGCCTAAGCCAGTGCTCTCTGTGGAAAAAGAGAATAAACAACACTTAGAACCTTATGACCCTACACTCGATTTATCTTCTTATGAAAATCCTGTTGTAGCGCTCTTAAAAGATTATGACGACCAAAAAATTGAAATTGATAGAGCAGAATTAGAACAAAATAAAGACCAGATTATTGAGACGCTCCTCAACTATAAAATTGAAATCATTAAAATCCGTGCAACGGTTGGTCCGACTGTAACCTTATATGAAATCGTTCCTGCTCCAGGTGTTCGAATTTCTAAAATCAAGAACTTAGAAGATGATATTGCCTTGAGTTTATCTGCTTTGGGTATACGAATTATTGCTCCAATTCCTGGTCGAGGTACCATTGGTATTGAGGTCCCTAACAAGAAAAAACAAATCGTTTCGCTCAAAGAAGTTTTGATTTCGGAGAAGTTTAAGCGAGCAAAAATGGATTTGCCAATTGCCTTAGGTAAAACGATTAACAATGAAGTCTTTGTAGCCGATTTGGCTAAAATGCCTCACTTATTGGTGGCTGGTGCTACGGGACAAGGTAAGTCGGTTGGTATCAATACGATTATTAATTCTATTTTATATAAAAAGCACCCTTCTCAAGTTAAGTTGGTATTGGTGGACCCTAAAAAAGTAGAATTATTCCCGTATGCTAAATTAGAAAATCACTTCTTAGCTTACCTTCCTAACCAAGATGAACCGATTACTACAGAGACGAATAAAGTAGTTCATACGCTGAATTCACTTTGTATTGAAATGGACCAGCGATATGATTTATTGAAAAAAGCACATGCTAGAAATATTAGAGAGTATAATGAAAAGTTTGTCAATCGTCGATTAAATCCTGAAAAGGGACACCGATTCTTACCTTTCATTGTCTTAATAATTGATGAGTTTGCCGATTTGATCATGACTGCAGGTAAGGAAATCGAATTGCCTATTGGGCGTTTGGCTCAATTAGCTCGAGCGATTGGTATTCACTTGATTATTGCTACACAAAGACCTTCTGTAAATATTATTACAGGGGTAATCAAAGCCAACTTCCCTGCTCGTTTAGCCTTTAAGGTAACTTCAAAAATTGACTCTCGGACGATTTTAGATGGTGGTGGTGCAGACCAATTGATTGGTCGAGGAGATATGCTTTTATCTGTCGGAGGCGATACGGTCCGGCTACAATGTGCCTTTGTCGATACGCCTGAAGTTGAAAGGGTGATTGATTTTATTGCTAGTCAACCGGGTTATCCTGTTCCTCACTTCTTACCTGAATTCCACGGTGATGAGGAAGAACACGCAGCTCCGGGACAATTTAAGCTATCCGAATTAGATGATAATTTTGAAGATGCTGCTCGATTGGTTGTCTCTAATCAACATGGTTCCACTTCCATGATACAAAGACGATTGAAATTGGGCTATAATAGAGCTGGTAGAATCATGGACCAAATGGAACAATTAGGTATCGTTGGTCCAAGTGAAGGCAGTAAACCGAGAGAAGTACTCATGTATGATGAGCGAGAATTAGAGCGATTCTTAGAGGACATTAAAAAGAAGCGAAATGGATAATTTTAGTGGTGAGTGGTAAATTTCATGGCTTGGAGCATATCACTATTCTTTTCCTAAAATATAAAAGCCCCATCAGATTTAATATGCTGATGGGGCTTTGCTATTAAGCTCGTATTTTTTATCTCTTAAAACGGAATATCTTCATCATTCATACGAGAAGGTAAGCTGATGATATTCTGGTCAGGAGCTGCTCCTCCTCCCCCACTCTCTCCTGGCAAATCGCCAAAACCCATGTCTTCTAATTCCATAAATTTGGCGTATTTATCAACGAATCTAAGCTTTACCGTCCCCAAAGCACCATTTCTGTGCTTGGCAATAATGACTTCACCAATTCCTTTTAATGATTGACCTTCTTCATCTTCCAAAATCTGGTAATATTCTGGTCGATAGATGAAGGATACAATATCTGCATCCTGCTCAATCGCTCCAGATTCCCGAAGGTCAGATAATTGTGGTCGCTTCATTCCTCCCCGTGTTTCCACTGCCCGACTTAACTGTGATAAAGCGATTACAGGTACATTCAATTCCTTGGCTAATCCTTTTAAACCCCGCGAAATCGAAGAAATCTCTTGTTCCCGATTACCTTTATTCTCTCCACCTCCTGTCATCAACTGCAAATAATCAATAACAATCATTTGAATATCATGCTGCATCTTTAATCGACGACACTTTGCTCGCAATTCAAAAATATTAATACCCGGTGTGTCATCAATAAAAATAGGCACTTCACTCATTTTTTCAATCACTCCCTGCAACTGTTGCCATTCAAAATCTTCTAATTGACCACTCCGCAATTTACTACCAGAAATTTCTGCCTCTAAAGAAATTAAACGATTTACTAGCTGTACATTGGACATCTCTAGAGAGAAAAAAGCAACAGGTTTCCCAAAGTCCATGGCAGCATTTTTAGCTAAAGCCAAGGTTAGCGAGGTTTTACCCATACCCGGTCTAGCTGCCATGATAATTAAATCTGACGGCTGCCAGCCTGAAGTTATACGGTCTAAATCAGTAAATCCTGTTGGTACTCCTGTCAATCCTGCCTCTCGTTTAGACAGCTCCTCTAAAGCCTTCAATGCCTTGCCTGCTAAGGTTCCCATACTTTCATAACTCCGACTTAAATTCTGTTGGGTAATATCAAATAAGCCTTGCTCTGCATCATCCAATAACTGGAAAACATCCGTTGTATCTTCGTAAGCGTCTCGAATAATTTTGGTAGATACTCGAATTAATTCTCGCTGAATATGCTTTTGCGCAATCAAACGAGCATGGTATTCAATATTTGCCGCTGACGCTACCCGATTGGTCAAACCTACTAAATAATAAGGTCCGCCTGCCATTTCTAATTCCCCGCCTTTCTTCAACTCCTCTGTAACAGTCAATAAATCAACTGGTTGGGATTTTTCAAATAATCTTAAAATGGCTTTATAAATAGCTTGGTGAGCATCAGAATAGAAACTTTCGGCACGTAAAATATCAATAACAACAGCAATAGAATCTTTATCCAGCATCAATGCACCCAAAACCGCTTCTTCTAAAGGTATTGCTTGGGGTTGTACTTTACCTAGCACATAGCTCGACAAGTCTCCCTCATTCTTTTGAGGGCGAAGATTTGGGTTCCATTTTTTGGGTTTATTCTTATCGCTATCTGCCATTGTGTTTCTAAAATTTATGGTGTAGTTGTCTTTTACAAAAATACATTTTTAATTGATATTTTAGCTGCCGTCTATTCAAAGTAATACGCCTCCCAAATGTTGATAACTATACCTTTTAGTGTTAATAACTATCAAAAAAATAGTACTTCTCCACAATGTGATAGACTTATTTATACATTCTTAAAAATACACATTATTAAAAATTCGGTATAATTATTCGTATTTTCATCGCATTTTAATTATTAAATGGTTTAAATATTGACTTTACAAAAATATATACTTGCCTTAAAAATTTTAATTGAATTGGGCCATTTTTTACTTGTGGAGAATCAACTTATTAGTGGATATGTTTTCATATTTTTATTTTAATAATATATATCAAAACCAATCCTCTCCTTTTGTAATTAAAAAATGAAAGGGTAATAATATAACAAAATTATTTAAATTTATCGTAATTATCAACTATTTGTTTTAAAAATAAAGTTTTAATTTTATTACCCTAATAATATCGGATATAAGAGTAGGTTTGAGTTTTATTTATAAACTAGCCTATCTCCTCTTTTCTTACTAACTTCGCCCTTCATCTAAAAATCTAGTGTTTTCTATGCAATATACCAATTACGATTTACAGGATACGATTGTCGCTTTAGCAACACCTCCAGGGGTGGGCGCCATTGGTGTAATTCGCTTATCGGGCACAGCTGCCATAGAAATAGCCAATAGTGTTTTTCATGGGAAGGACCTTACTAAACAAGCTAGTCATACGATTCATTTAGGCACCGTTCGCTCGGACAAACAACAAATCATAGACGAAGTATTAATGTCCCTTTTTGTTGCCCCAAAATCTTATACTAAAGAAAACGTAGTGGAAATTTCCTGTCATGGTTCTAGCTATATTATCCAACAACTTATTCAATTATTTATTGAAAAAGGGGCTAGAATGGCACAACCGGGAGAGTTCACACTACGTGCTTTCCTCAATGGTCAAATGGACTTGTCACAAGCCGAAGCGGTAGCAGACCTAATTGCCTCCAACTCTGCCTCTGCCCATGCACTAGCCATGCAACAAATGCGTGGTGGCTTCTCCGATGAAATACAAAAACTACGGCAAGAGTTATTAGATTTTGCCAGCCTCATCGAATTAGAATTAGACTTTTCGGAAGAAGATGTGGAATTTGCTGACCGCATAGAATTGAAAGCTTTAGTCGTTAAAATTCAATCGCTCATCAAATCCCTCATTGACTCTTTCCAACTCGGAAATGTTATCAAAAAAGGCGTCAATACAGTTATTGCGGGTCGCCCCAATGCTGGTAAGTCTACGCTCTTAAATGCCCTCTTGCAAGAAGAAAGAGCCATCGTCTCTGACATCGCAGGTACGACTCGGGACACTATAGAAGAAATCCTCAATATCCAAGGCATCGAGTTTCGCCTCATCGACACCGCTGGCATCCGTGATGCTCAAGACCAAATCGAAGCGGTCGGTGTGCAAAAAACAATGGAAAAGGTCCAAAGTTCTGCAATATTGGTCTATGTTTTCGATGCCATGAAGCTCTCCGCTGAAGAAGTACAAAAAGACCTCGAAGCACTACAAGAACCCAATCAAATTATCGTCCTAGTCCCCAATAAGATGGACTTAAATCCTTACCTCCGCCCAGATGAGTATGTCTCCGATTTAGTTCCTGCTAAAAATATCGTCACCGCCTCCGCTTTAAACAAACAGAATATTCAACACCTCAAAGAAACCCTCTACCAAACCGTTATTACCGAACAAATTAACTTGGATAACCCCATTGTTTCTAATACTCGCCACTTGGCCGCTTTGCAAAATGCACATCATTCGCTGACGGAAGTTTTGAATAGTATGGACATGGGGGTTACTTCTGATTTTGTCGCGATGGATATTCGGAGGGCTTTGTACTTTTTAGGGGAAATTGTCGGGGAGGTTAGTACGGATGATTTGTTGGGGAATATTTTT
>CALJVJ010000389.1 GCA_937974625.1 uncultured Saprospiraceae bacterium | reverse complement strand
CTACCTCGTTCTATTGCTCCAATATTATGGTAAGAAAACAATTTGTTATGCTTAATTAATCCAACCGATAAAGCAGGGATGTCATTTTCAACTACTCGCTCTTGAATCAGTGCTTCAAGCGATTTAATTAATGCTTCCTCTTTTTCGTTTAGCGTTTCTTGTTGAATCACCTCCGTTGTAATAGTGGATGAAGTACTTCGGCAACCAATATAGATAGTAACAATTAAGCATAAAATTGTGCTAATTTTTATTAAGTTTTTCATGTTTGGTGGTTTTAATTTTTAAAAAGTCGGGTGATTTATGTTAATACTAGACATTATTCGAAGATTATGCTATAGGAAATAAATAAATCAAAAGTTTTCACCTATCCAATTTCATCTCTTCCGCTATAACCAACAAGTCACTCCAATCCTCTGGGCTCGCTTCTTTTAAGTAGGTATAATCTAAATCAGTTTTGATATCATAGAAACCATCCCAACCTTTGGCCATCGCTTTAATTAAGAAGCCGTAGGCTTTGCCAATTTCCGCATGCTGAGATAATGCCAGTGCTCTACTAGCTTCCAAGAAATCTTGGGTTGTTACTGAGCCGTTGGTCTGTGTAACTAGTAGGTAGTGCTTGGCCGCAGTTACATAGTCCTGAGCATGCATAGCTTTCTTCGCTAGAGACAAATTCATTTCATAATCCGCAACTAGTTTTTTTGCCCTTTGTATGGCCTCATCAGGGGTAGGAATCGTGTAATTAAAACCCATTTCTTTGGCGTCTTCCTCCACGGTAGACCAAGTAATGCCCATTGCTTCTCTACGGACTTGAACATTCGATTCATCTTCAATTGCATAAAATTGACCTTTGAATAGGCCGTTATTAGTGGAACTTTGGGTAGCATAAAGTTGCTTTTCCCCTTTTGCCACATGAACCCTATCATACAAATAGGCATAGTTGCTTGCTTTCGATTGCTCCTTGTCTACTGCTGCTTTTAGTAAGGGTAAGCACTTGGCCTGAAACGAAGGGTTTCTATCAGCATGTTGAACAAGTAACCAGGCACTATTACTTGCCCTTTTACCTACCAAATCATAACTAGGCCATCCGTGCTCGGATATTATCTCTCTCATTCTGGCTGTATTCTTTTTATCAATAGCGATAAGTTCCTTGGTTAATTTTTTGAATTTTTCAGTGTCTTTTTTCCCCTTTCTTATCATACCTGCCCATTTAATACGATTCTTTTGGTCCGCATCTCGCATGTTCCTAATTTCCTTAGCAATTTCAGGGAGCTGTACGGACTGAAGTTCTTTAGTGGCGCTACAGTTTAGGGCAGTAAAAGATATGCCTAGTAAAAATGAAAGTAGTAAAATGTTTGAAATTTTCATTTTTCGGGTGATTTAGTTTTTAAAAAAAGTCGGGTAATTCATCTTAATACTACAAATGTAGTAATTTAAAAACTACAATCGTAGTTTTTAGTAAACTTTAACATTTCACTCTTCCGTTTAGACGCTTCAAGGTCTTATAACCACTTGAAGGTCTTGGTAATCTTATACCGCTTTAGTTAATTCAAATACCGTAATTTCTGGCCACATGCCTATTCGCCCAGGGAATAACGAATAACCAAATCCTCGATTGACATATAAATATTGATTGGCTTTTTCATAAAGTCCCATCCAATGCTTATAGCGATATTTTACTGGACTCCATTTAAAATTGGGTAGGTTTAAACCAAATTGAGAACCGTGGGTATGACCGCTTAAAGTCAATTGAATTTGCTTAGCATGAGGGATTACTTTCTTGCTCCAATGTATTGGGTCGTGCGACATCAAAATACAGAAGTCATCATATTTGCAACCATCCAATGCTTTATCCAAATCGCCTTTTTGTGGAAACCAATCATGAATGCTCCAATTTTCTACCCCCACCAAACGGATATTTTGCCCCGCTTTTTCAATCGTCACATGTTCGTTATTTAATAATTGGAAACCCATGTCATTGTATTTTTCACTGAATCGTTTCCAATACTTTGCAGCATTTGGGTCTTGGTCCCATGGTGCGCCATGATAATCGTGATTGCCTAATACCGCATATTTTCCTTGCTTGGCTTTTAGATTATTTAGCATTTCCATAAAAGGATTGACTTCCTCTTGTACAGAATTAACTAAATCACCAGTGAATAAAATAAGGTCAGGATTTTGTTCATTAATTAGATTCAAACCTCTCTGCACTTCTGCTTTATCATCCAATCCACCTGCATGTAAATCTGAAAATTGGGCAATCGTAAAGCCTTCGAATGCCTCAGGTAAATCTTTAAAAGCTAACTTTACTTTATTGACGACAAAATTGTATTTCCCTTTAGTCAAACCATGCCACATTGTCGCCAAAGGAATGCCTGCCATCAACGTTGCGCCAAGTGTCAAAAATTTACGTCGAGTAGGAACATGTTTGATAATCTCCTTTGGTGCAAACGCCTGTTTTTCATCTACTGTGTATTTGAATACCCCTTGAATCCACCGACCACTATCTTGTAACAACATCAAAACTGTAAAAACAAATTTGGTAATCAATGCCGTTAAGGCAATGCCCAAATAAGGTGCGTATGCTACATTTCGAAAATAAACGTCTGCTTTGATTGTTCCATACATCACATAAAAAGCATGTAATATCCAACAACTTATTACTATATAAATTATTGTAAAAATGGCCTTTGAAATCCTTCCCTTTAATAAAGATTTCAAACCAAAATAGGTATAAATATCTAATACTAAATAGAAAGCGATGATGATAAAAAAGGTAGTTATTGGCATGACGTCTATATTTAAAGATGATGATTAAAAAAACCTAAGCCTACTCTCCCATTTCTTTTTCCTCTTTAGCTAATTGAATTAGTTGAACAGACAGATGGATGGCTTTTTCCCAAGAACCAGAAGTATTGGACATTACCGCAACAACCATATTTTTAGCAGGAAGAATCATCAGTTGTGCAGATACCCCCGTTTGTTCGCCACTATGACCGATACAATCACTAGGATTTTCCTTGCCTCCATACATAAACCAACCTAAACCATAAGGATTTCCTTCTTTTTCTACAGTCGATTTTTGAACCATCATTTGGAAAGTTTTTTCACTAATCAATTCGTGGTTGATAATGGCTTCCCCAAATCTTAGCATATCTTCTAAGCAACTGTAAAAACCTCCTCCTGGAATTCTATTACTTAAATTATTTTCTTTGCTAACTAATTTGATTTTGCCTTTTTTATTTCGGTGGTACAAACTAGATTTATTGGCATATTGGCTTTGGTATTTTTCTACCCCTGTATTGGTCATACCTGCCTTTTCCAAAATATTTTTAGTCATATAAGCTTCATAAGTCAAGCCTGATACTTTTTCTATGATTAATCCTAATGTGACATAATTATAAGTCGAGTAATAAAAAGCACTGCCCGGTTGGTGGAGTAAGTCTCTATTTTTGAAAACCTCCACTGCCGCTGCAAGGCTTTCATAATTTTTTGTTGTTTGTGCTTCTTTTGCGGAAGCATATCCTGCAATACCAGATGTTTGATATAATAATTGTCGAGTAGTGATGTCTCCTGCTGTCTTTTTTGGAAAATCTGGAATATAGGTTTGAATAGGTGCATCCAAATCGATTAACCCTTGCTCAAATAATTGCATTACTGCCACAGCGGTCATGGACTTTGCGATAGAAGCAGTTCTAGTAATGGTTTGGATAGTCATCGCATCTTTAGCTTTAGCATTGCTATATCCTTTGGCTTGCACCCATTCTTTGTTGCCATTAATAGAGATACCTGCGATTACTCCTGTAAATACTTGCTCGGCTATATTTTTTTCTAATAATTGGTCCGCTTTGTTTTTGGTATCGACTGTAAGAATGACCGTATGCTGTGCGGTTAGTTTAGCCGTTACCACCACAAAACAAAGTAATAAAACGAAGTATAATAAGCTATAATCTTTTGTTTGTACCGTCATCTTAATAAAAATTTAAAGGATGAAATAATATCTTTTCAGTTGACAATACAAAGATGCAATGAAAAATAAAGCCTTTTTAAATAAAGCGACTAATACCGTTTAACTATGGTTAGATTTGGTATATTCGGCGATGAATGACATTCGGCAGTAGGAAAAGGCAATTCGAGGGTACTTTATGCTGATTTGACGATTTTTCCTAAAACAGGCAGTAAATAAGCCTAATTTGCTACCATTCTTTGGTGATGATAATCAGTTATGAAAAATATAGAACAGTTAATCAATAAAATACTAGAAAATAGAGTACTGACTCATGTGTTGTATTGGACAGCATCCGTCTTGCTTTGGGCTATCGTTGGCACTTTTGGCAATTCTAATAAATGGGAGCCTTTGGTTAATAAATTATGTTACTTACCCGCACAAATAGTCGTCACCTATGCCTTAATTTATTATCAAATTCCAAAATTAGCTTTCAAGAAAAGGTATTTTGCTTTTATAGCTTCTTTCGCTTTAAGCGCTTATGTAGGAACTGTTTTAGCTCGGTTTTTCAAGATTTATGTCTATGAACCTGTTTTAGGCTTGGGTGGAGAACAAGAACCAATTAGTGATATTTTAACAAATCTACCTTCTTTGTTGGGACAATATATGTTATGGGTTTATTTGTTTCCATTATTTACAGTCGTCGTAAAATTAATCAAAGACCATTTTGAGCAAAAGCAAAAAATGGAAAAACTCAATACGGATAAAGCCAATGCGGAATTAGGCTTTTTAAAAGCACAATTACATCCTCATTTTTTATTCAACACCCTTAATAACCTATATACCTTAACCCTTTACAAATCAGATAAAGCACCTGAAATTGTCGAAAAGCTGGCAAAAATATTGGATTATACCTTGCATCAGGATAAAAACGAAGGGATAGTCATAGATAAAGAAATAGAACTTATTGAAAATTATATTGACTTAGAGTTATTGCGCTATGGCGATAGATTGGATTTTGTTTTTAATAAAAATGTAAGTAATCATTCTGCAAAAATTGCCCCTTTAATTTTATTATCTATTGTAGAAAATGCTTTTAAACATGGAGCCAGTGGAGACCACGGTCGGCCCAAAATCCATATTGATTTAAGCACCCAAGGAAACCAGTTATCGTTTGAAGTTTTTAATACTAAACCAAGCGTCGCACAGACTGATAAAACCAATTTCAAAAAAGGAATTGGGATGAATAATGTCAAACGACAATTGGCTTTGACCTATCCAAATCAACATCAATTTAAAGTAGAAGAAACAGCCGATACTTATAAAGTTTTATTAATAATTGAATTAATGCCAGTCATGGCAATGAGTTAATATGCAGGAATCTACAAATATCATAGACCGTATTTTTCAAAACAGGATAGCCATCCATGTTTTATTTTGGTTGAGTACTTTAATCATTTTCCCTATTTATGGGATGAGCTTTCACATGCCCTTTTTAGCTGGTCTTATTATTAAAGGATTTCTTTTGCCTATACAAATATTGGCAACTTATCTTTTAATTCATTACCATATCCCCAAACTTCTTTACCAAAAAAAGTACTTGCGCTTTGCACTATTCTTTTTTTTGAGTGTCCTTTTTTTTTGTACTTTGGGACATTTGTCAGATGACCTTTTGATTAAACCAAAGCTATCGGGTTATGGACATGCCTCTCATACTATCTTACAAATTTTAGCCAACCCTTTTGCGAATGTCGGTTATAGTGCCTCCGATATTTATTCAACCGTTTTTATAGCAGCAGGGCTAAAATTTATTAAGGATAGTATGGAAGAAAAAACGCAATTGGATATTTTGGAAAAGGAAAAAGCAAATGCTGAAATTAATCTGCTAAAAGCGCAAATCAACCCTAGAATTTTATCTAAGACATTACACCAACTGCATACATTAACCAAAGAAAAATCTGATGCTGCACCAGAAGTCGTTATCAAGTTATCGGAGATGCTAGATTACATGTTGTATCAATGCAATAGCCCTAAAGTATTGGTAAGTGACGAAATAACCTTAATTCAAAATTATTTGGATTTAGAAAAATTACGACATGGGGAAGCACTTCCAATAATTTTCTACCATCATTTAGAAAATCAAAAATTGACTATTACGCCGCTTTTATTACTGTCTTTGGTAGAAGCTATTTTTACAAAAAAGGAAAAACAATTGCCCGATAATGCCAAAGTAGAAATTCTTTTACAAGAAAAAAACGAAAGTCTTTCCCTGCAAATAACCTCAAATTTAGTTACGCTACAAACCGTACTAACTGCAGATGCGCAAAAACAATTGAATTTACTTTACCCCAATCTGCATGAACTGACCATCACCGCTAAAGACGGCGTTTTTAATTTGAGTCTTAACCTCAATCTTTCAATACATCACCCCATCAGTTCTTAACCAGGAAAAAATATTAAATCATGTCCGATACCATCAAATGCTTAATCATAGACGATGAACCTTTGGCAATCATGCTCATCGAAAAACATGTTTCTCAAATTCCTCAATTGGAGATAATCGCTAGTTGTCAAAATGCCCTAGAAGCTTTTGAGATTTTGAAAAAAGAACCGATTGATTTATTATTTTTAGATATTCAAATGCCCGTTCTGACTGGTTTGGAATTTGCCAAATCACTACAACATCCGCCTAGTATTATTTTCACGACTGCTTACCGCGAATATGCCTTAGAAAGTTATGAATTGAATGTGGTCGATTATCTATTAAAACCAATCACTTTCACGCGTTTCTTTAAAGCCATCAATAAGTATTTAAATGGTCGAAAACAAGAAACTGCGCCGATTGTACAGATAGCCGAATCTAGACCTGCTGAACCGGAACATATCTACGTCAATGCCAATAAAAAACATATCAAAATCTTATTTCAAGATATTTTGTACGTGGAAAGTATCAAAGATTATATCCGCATTCATACCACAGACCAACGGATTACGACTAAAGATAAGATTAGTGAGTTTGAACAAAAAGTACCTGATTATTTTTTAAGAATTCACCGCTCTTTTATTGTCAATAAGCGACAGGTTACTGCGTTTACGGCACATGATGTGGAGATTGGAAAGACGGAAATTCCTATTGGGGTGAGTTATAAGAAAAGTGTTTTTGAGGTGTTGAAGAAGGGGTAAAATAATTGGTGATAAGTAATACTACTTTATCACTTTAAAAAATGTGTTTAGTTCTTTTCTTTTTTCTTGAAAAAAAGAAACAAAAATTCAAGACTGTAGATATTTTGGTTAAAAATCATTGAAAAAAGGCATCCGTACCCAAACTGGCATCCCGTCCCTTCGGGTTCAGAATTGCCATTCTTCATGCTCAAACAAGGATACTCCTTTGCCTTTTTTCAATAATTTTCTTAACACCAAAATCTCTCAGGTCAGTCCAAATCCAAAGTGAAAAAGTAGTATTAGCACCTATTTAGAATTTTACACTTATCTTGAGTTACCGACATTATTTCACCCGATAATTAAAAAATATGTTTAATAGTTATTTTCGAATTGCGCTTCGCAATTTTAGACGCCAACCTGGTTATACCCTCTTGAATATTTTAGGTTTAACTATGGGGATTACTGCCACCTTATTTATTTTGTTATACATAACAGAAGAAAGCAGATTTGACCAATATCACGAAAAGGCAAATCGCATTTATAGACTTTCAGCAGATATCACAGAACAGGATGATGCTTTTAGGTTGGCGATTACGCAAGCACCATTAGCCCCTCAGTTAAAAAATGACTATCCAGAAGTAGAGGAATACGTCCGATTTAAAAGTGCTAGGCGGACACAGATGGAACGGAATGGACAAGTCTATTTTGTAGAAAAAACCTATTTAGTAGATTCAACCGTTTTTGATGTTTTTACCTTCAATTTTATCAAAGGAGATGAAAAAACAGCTTTAAAAAATCCTAATTCTATCGTATTAAATGAATCATCTACAAAAAAAATATTTGGCGATGCTCATCCAATAGGAGAAACCCTGAAATTACCCAACGGTAATAATTATAAGGTTACAGGAGTGTATAAAGACATGCCGAATCATTCTCATTTGATTGCCGAGAGTATGATTTCTTTAAACAGTAGCGAGCGTTTGAGTAATTCTAATAATTGGGGAGGTTTTCAGTTGTATAGTTATGTCTTATTAAAAGAAGAAGCGAGCGCGATTGATTTTGCGGCAAAATTACCCGAAGTAATCAAAAAATTTGTGGCGGTCATATTTACTGAACTTAAGGTGACGGTAAAATATGAACTATTGCCTTTAACAGCTATTCATTTAGAATCCGATTTAGGAAGAGAACCCGAACCTTTAGGAGAAAAAGGATTTTTGTACATCTTCGGTGCTGTTGGGCTATTTTTACTACTAATAGCTTGTATTAACTATATGAATTTAGCTACTGCGAGAGCCACTAAAAGAGCCACAGAAGTAGGAATTAGAAAAGTGTTAGGTTCTGATAGAGGACAATTGATTGCTCAATTTTTAGCAGAGTCTCTCTTGTTTACCTTTGTTGCATTGGGCTTGAGTTTGTTACTCGTATTTTTATTCCTACCGCTTTTTAATAGCACTTTTGATTTAAAATTAACCACAGAATTATTGGGAACAACACCTGTAGTAAGTACTATTTTGGGGATTATCGTATTAGTCGGTATCGCAGGCGGTAGTTATCCAGCTTTCTTCTTATCTGGATTCAAGCCGATTAGTGTTTTGAAAGGAACGTTAGCCAAAGGAACAGGTAACCCAAATTTGAGAAGAGCATTAGTGACGATTCAATTTGCTATTACGCTTTTTATGCTAATTGGCACAGGTATTATTTACGACCAAATGAATTATTTATCTAGTAAAGATTTGGGATTTGACAAGGAGCATATTTTAACGTTTTCTTTACCTCGTCGAGATGCGCTTATTAAATACCCCGTCATTAAAGAGCAACTAATTCAACATCCAAAAATTACAAGCGTTGGCTCTGCTTCGAAGTCTCCAGGGAGTAGTTATGGCAAAGCTTTAATGAATGTGGAAACGGCTAATGGTGTCATGAGTCAATATGGGGTCAATCTATATGATGTAGATTTTGATTACTTTAATACGATAGGGGTAGAAATGGCAGAAGGTAGAGGATTTAGTACGGAATTTATTACGGATACGATTGAAGCCGTTTTGGTGAATGAAGCAATGGTTAAAAGAATGGCATGGGAGGACCCAATAGGTAAAAAAATACAATTAGGTACCGATGATACCTTAGCCTATTCAAGAGTGGTAGGTGTCGTAAAAGATTTCCATCAACGGTCGCTATACGACCCTATAGAGGCTCTTTTATTTACACCAAACTTTAATAACCGTCAAGTTCATATAAAAATTAATCCTTCAAATAAACAAGAGGTGAGTAGTCTTATTGCTTTCGTAGAAAAGGAGTGGAAAGGTCTATTCCCTAATATTCCTTTTAAATTTGATTTTGTAGATGCAGCTTTTATGGAATTATATAAAGCGGACCAAAAACGAGCGAAGATTTTTACTTTGTTTAGTCTATTAATGATTTTTATAGCCTGTTTAGGTTTATTTGGCTTAGCGTCGTTTTCTGCGGAACAGCGAACTAAAGAAATAGGCGTAAGAAAAATATTAGGGGCAGAAACAAAGGATATTCTATTTTTATTAACTAGAAATTTTTTGATTTTAGTAGGTATAGCAGCTATTCCTGCTTTTGTGGCAGCCTGGTATTTTATGAAACAATGGTTGGCTACCTTTGCCTATCATACCGAAATGAATTATGGGTTATATGCAATTGCATTTATGGTGGTTATACTAATTACCCTTTTAACGACTGGTTATCATGCTTATCGTGCTGCGAAGGGAAATCCGATTGAGTCTTTGCGTTATGAATAAACAAAATTCCTTTCAACAGCAACAGATAGCCTAACAGGGCCCAAAGTAATTAAAAATATTTTATCCTAACACTCGCTCATTCCCCAAAAAAGGTTGGTGGTAAAATCGTTTTCCCGTTGCCTGATAAAGGGCATTAGCCAATGCACCGAAAGCAGGTGGAAAAGCGGGTTCTCCTAGGCCTGTTGGGGCTATTTCATTTTGTACAAAATGGGCTTCAATTTTTTTCGGAGCTTCGCTCATTCGTATCATTCGGTAGGTGTCAAAATTGTTTTTATCGGGAACCCCATTCTTGAAATTTAGATGACCATACAAGGCATTGCCAATACCATCTACGATTGCTCCTTCCGTCAAGTTAGCGGCAGCATCGGGATTGACTACTATGCCACAATCAATGACACTACATACATTTTGCACAATAGGTTGCCCCTCTTCAATCGTCAAATCCAATACTTGAGCCGCATAAGAATTGTGGCAAAAATAGGCGGCTACTCCCCGATGAACCTTATTTGATTGATTATCCCAATTCGATTTTTCTCGCACCAATTTTAGGACACCAGCTAAGCGGTCAGCATCATAATCATTTCGTTCCCCAACGGGATTTTTCTTAGCATTTTCCAATAATTCTAAGCGAAAATCAATAGGGTCTTTTCCCGCCGCTTCTGCTACTTCATCTAAAAAAGATTGTTCTGCACAAGCTATAAAATTAGACCGTGGAGCTCGAAAGGAACCAATGGTAATATTGGTATTAATCGTCCAACTTTCTGCCAGATAATTATCAACAGCTCCTGCAGGAAATCTATTGGCATATAAGGGACTTTCTGGAATACCACCCGCATTTATATGGATGCCTATTAGCTTGTTATTGGCATCCAATGCCGCTCGATAAGTTGCCTGATAAGCAGGGCGATAAATACCACCAGTCATATCGTCTTCACGGGTATAAATTAATTTAATCGGAGCCTTCATCTTTTGGGAAATAAGTGCTGCTTCAACTACCCAATGAGCATAAGACCGTCGGCCATACCCACCACCAAGTCGAGTCAGTTCAATCGAAATATCTTCAACAGAAATACCCAATCGAGCGGCGACTGTTTGTTCAGTTAGTTCCGCTTTTTGAAGCGGTCCAGAAAGTTCTGCTTTTCCATTTTTTACATGGGCAAAGAAATTCATCGGTTCCATACAATTATGTGCAAGGAAAGGGGCGGTATAGGTACGTTCAATTACTTTAGCAGCTTGTTTAAAAGCAGCTTCCGGGTTACCATCCTTGCGAACCAACTTTCCTTTTTTGGCAGTCATTTTAGCCAGATGGTCACTAGTGTTTTCCAATCCAGCGGGAATTGTTATGGTCTGTTTGGATTGTCTGTAATAGGTTCTTTCTTCTGTATAATCCTTAAAAGGTTCCCATTGCACTTGAAGTGCTTTTTTAGCATTCATTACCTCCCAAGTGGTATTACCCACAATTGCTACTACTTCTAAAAAGGTACAAGTATCAAAATGCTGCCTTTCAAAATCATCTTGGAGTACCTTAATTGGGAAAATATCCTGAATACCAGCCATTGATTTGGCAGCAGTATCATCAATTGATTTTAGTTTCATCCCGAAAGCTGGCGGGTGAACAATCATGGCAATTTTCATCCCCTCTTTGTGGGTATCAATTCCAAACAAAGGTTTGCCCGTTATTATTTTTTTACCATCTACATTTTTTTTGGAGGTACCGATAATTTTAAAATCAGTTATCGCTTTCAAGGCTACTTCTTTGGGGATGGGTAGGGTAGCGGCGGCTGCAGCCATTTTCCCATAACCTGCTGATTGCCCACTTAGTTTATGATATAGAACACCTGCCTCTGTCGTAACTTCTGCTATTGGGACATTCCAAGTTTGTGCTGCTGCTTCCCGAAGTATATGTCGAGCCGATGCCCCTGCCATTCTCAATCCTTTCCAACCAGCCCGAATCGCATTACTCCCGCCAATAAATTGCCGACTATACAATTCTGTGTTCAAGGGAGCTTGTTCTACTATCACATCTTTCCAATCAATGTCCAATTCCTCTGCTACAATCATTGGCATTGCCGTTTTGATATTCTGCCCACCTTCTGGATTAGGAGATACAATAGTCACTTGACCATTATCTGCAATCTTTAAGTAACCATTAAAATCAAACCACTCTTTTGGTGGATGGACCACTTCTTTCTCAGAAGCAGATTGACAAGAGGCAAACCAACAAAAATTAAGCATCAAACCACCGCCTGCTAAAGCAGAAGTTTTTAGAAAGGAACGTCTATTGTGAGATGTTTTTAAGATAGGCATATTTTATTTTTTGTTTTTTACAAAAAAATAATAGTTACTTAGGATAAAATAATAAAATTCAAATAAATATTTACGAATTTCAAATAATTAATCCAAGTTGCGGATAATTGGTATTACCCGTACTTGTTGGGGATGCTGACCTTTAGGTATGCTATCGTCTCAGTAAGGTGTAAAAACCTGTATCCGGAACAAACTGAAGTTTGTGCTACCAGTTTTATTAATAAACGCTAATACCAACTTTATAATTTTTGCAATTTCAAACTCAATCCAACAATCCAAGCCAACACCACCAATAAAGTAATCTTCTGCAATAAAGGTAAATAGATAATCCCTATTTCTGTATAATAAATGAAATTATTTAACCCCAATAAAATAATACAAAAAACACCTGTTATTTTATAAAATTTTAATTCACTTTTATAAAGTGTTCTAATTATTCCAAGTACGGCAAAAATGCCAAAAATACTAGATAGGGTAGTCATCAAATCATGGTATTTTGTGAAAATAAAGACTGCAAAAAGCATAGAAAAACTACCACCAAATAGAATTGTTTTTTGCCAATTTTTATGTTGAACGACCTTGTTAGCAAATTGAATGAAAAAGAAAAGTAAGCTTACACAAAGAATAATCATTGCAGATATAGCAACAGGTCTGGCAGGATTGGGCAATCCATTAGTAGTATTGATATTCAATAAATTGCACCAATAATTATGGACCCAATCATAGCCGATGGAATTCGCATTTGCCTGTGAACCACCGGGATAAAGCGTTGCTGCATAAAAATATAGACCCATGAAGCCTACAATACCAATTATAGGGAAGTAAGCAATGAAAGAAGCGGTTATTTTTTTCATCGGGTGTTAGGTGGAAGAATAGTAAATGATAGTTATCTAAACCTCTTATCTCTTGTAAAATTAAATAGGCTAAAAGGTCTTACGAAGGTACTTAACATTTACAAAATGGAAGCACCCTAAAATGAATTATTGGGTACAAAGTAAACATGCTCTAACCTCATTGTCGATTTTCATAGACAAAAGTCCATTCCCTAAAAAATAATTACTTTGCGAGAAATACAAACACCATGAATCTATTTGTCATTGCTTCGATACTGATTGTCCTATCCGCTTTATTTGGATATATCAATGTGAAATTTCTCAAATTGCCCAATACCATTGGGTTGATGATTGTTGCCATTCTATTTACGGTCGGTTTATTTTTAACCAGTTTGGTAAATCCGACTTTATTGAATATGGCAGAAGAATTAATTGCTGAAATAGATTTTAAAACGGTCTTATTGGACGTAATGTTAGGTTTTTTATTGTTTGCAGGGGCAATGCATACCAACTTTGACCAACTCAAAGTCCAACGTTGGCCTATCCTTTTATTTGCAACAGTTGGCGTATTAACCTCCACTTTTTTAGTTGGCGGTATGAGCTATTATTTATTTAATGCGATGGGGCATGAAGTGCAATTTATCCATTGTTTGTTATTTGGTGCATTGATTTCCCCGACCGACCCGATAGCCGTCTTAGGTATTATGAAAAAAGCGGGCGTCCCTAAAAAATTAGAAACCAAGATAGTTGGGGAGTCCTTGTTTAATGATGGGGTAGGTGTGGTAATATTTTTGACTATTTTTACCATTGCTGGTGGCGGCGACCAAGGGGACCACGGAGGGAGTAGCGTAAACAGTATTTTGACCTTATTTGGACAAGAAGTATTTGGCGGCATAGCCTTTGGCGCAATCATAGGATGGATTACGTTTAGACTACTTAAATCGATAGACGATTATGAAATAGAAGTGATGATAACTTTAGCTTGTGTGATGGGCGGCTATGTATTTGCACATTATTTACATCTCTCTGCACCGCTTGCGATTGTGGTTGCGGGGCTTATTGTTGGAAATGACACAGTAAGAGGTACTGCGATGTCGAATGTCACAGAGCAATTTGTGGATAAGTTTTGGGAGTTAGTAGACATTCTATTGAACGCTTTACTTTTTGTATTAATCGGTTTAGAACTATTAGTGCTTACCTTCGATATGAGTTTCATAATTGCAGGGGTAGTTTCCATTGTTTTGGTACTACTCGCACGATTTTTATCGCTGATTATTCCTGTTCAAATATTTTCAAAGCGGCTAGAGTTTTTACCTTATACCTCTACGATTATGACATGGGGTGGTCTACGTGGAGGAATTTCGATAGCATTAGCTTTGAGTTTAGGAGATGACATGAATCGAGATTTATTTTTAACAGTCACTTATGTGGTAGTGGTCTTTTCGATTATTGTACAAGGTTTATCTATCGGTAAATTAACGACTCGGCTGCTTGGTAAAGAAAATATGCAGGTCAGAACAGATGGGCATTAAAAATTAAAGCTATGGCAAAAGTATGTGGTATTGAAATAAAAGGAAGCACAGCAATCGTTGTCGTCTTAGAAGGAGGGGCAACTGACTTTAAGGTGATTCCAACTGAATTTAAAAAACTCAATTTAGCAGATTCGACCAATCAAGCGGAGGTCAAAGTATTTTACCAAAAGCTTACTGACTTTTTTGAAGCCTATCAATTTGACAAAATAGGGATTAAAGCCAGAGGAACTAAAGGTAAATTTGCAGGAGGTGCAACAACTTTTAAAATTGAAGGATTGATTCAGTTGGCAGCGAAAACTTCTGTAATCTTGATGCATGGCGCAACGATAAAGGCTAAAGTGAAGAAAGTAACAGTGGTTTTTGAAGGTGTGAATAGTTATCAGTTGGAGGCTATGCGATTAGGGTATTGTTTGTTGTAGGAAAATATCTTTTCGATTAGGGTTGTGCTAGTTTTAGTTTCTGTTAATTTTTTCCGAGTTTTTGAAATGAATTTAATTATAAGCCTTCACTTTTTTTTAATAAAAAACATAAAATGGCCTTACTTGCTAAAATTCTAATTGGATTAGTCGCTTTTATCCATACCTATATCTTATGGTTTGAAATGTTTGCATGGACGAGCAAAGGACCTAAAATATTTAGTACTCTTCCATCAGAGTTATTTCCTCAAACGGTATCAATGGCTGCCAATCAAGGATTATATAATGGTTTTTTAGCGGCTGGATTGATTTGGACGTTTTTTATTACGGATAGTAAATGGCAAACGAATGTGGCTACATTTTTCTTGTTGTGTGTAATCATTGCTGGCATTTATGGCGCACTGACTGTAGATAAAAAGATATTGTTTGTACAGACAGTACCTGCTTTAATTGCTTTATTGGTTTTACAGTTTGCTAAGTAGTAATTTGCCACTAGCTATAAAAATACTCATTGTCTTTATTAATCCGTTGGTCCTAAAATAGTTTTACCAACGGATTAATGAATACAATGGATTAGACCTTTTCAATAAGGCAAACCCATTTCTTCACTTTCGACTTTTCTTGCCTTTTCAAAAACTTGACGAGGTGTATCAGACCGAATTTGTTCCAACCATAAAACACCATCATAAGGCGCACTATTCCCCCGTGTAGACACAAAATCAATATCTCCATCCCTATCTAAATCTTTAGCTTCAAATTGGTCAAACATCCCTCTTTTCCTGCGAGAAATATCGTGTCTTTGCCATGGTTTAGTCGCATCATTAGGGTTTTCAAACCATGCAATTCTGCCTAAAGCATCATTGATAGTAGTTGAATCTTCTGTGTTTCTTGGTCCACGACTATAACCACCTGTAATCAAATCTTGGTGACCATCTCCGTTAATATCTGCTAAGGTAATACCAACAACCCAATCAGGTGTTGTGTTACCAATAGGATGCACCACCCATTCTTCCTCCCAACTTTCAGGTTGTTCCAACCAAATCAAATATTGGAAGGATTCCCCTAAAATAATATCTAGTCTTTCATCCTTATTCACATCCAAAAATACCATGTTAAAACCTGTGATAAATGATTTTAGTTTAGGATTCTTTTCTTTCTGCGCATCAGGAATACTAGACCCCATAACGTTAATGTTATGTGTTTTAAAAGCTATTTTTTCAGTAGAAATATTTTCTAATAATACGATTCTAAATTCGCCTCTAGACCCTGCAATAATATCCATATCTCCATCTTGGTCAATATCTACAGGTTGAGAATTAACAGGTAAATTGAGTTGAATCAATTCCGTTTCTTTCCAGGAGTCATTTTGCAATGGACTGCCAATAATTTCAAAATAAGATATTGGTTTTGGGCCAGAATTGACAGCAACACTACCATCATTGGCTTGGTCTCCTTTATTTGCAGTGATGATTTCGGGTTTTCCATCATTATATAAATCTTCTGAAAATACTCGGATAAAAGAGCCTCTGTTTTGAGTGGTTTTTGGAATCAATCGTTTCCATGATTGAGTTCTGATATTTTTAATTGGATTTTGAAAATAGATTAAATGTGCCAATTCACAGGCAGCTACTACATCTAAGTAGCCATCTCCGTTTAAATCCACTAGGGTAATGTCTTCGGCTGCGGCGGCTTCCTTTCCTGAGGCTAAAGTGACTAGTTCCCATTGGTCAGGGTCGGATGAACCAAAAGCGATTCGGATGTATCCTACCAATGCGCCATCATATTCCGTATCCGATTCATGAACAGAAACAATGTCCTCAAACCCATCCTTATCTAAATCTGCCATTTGCAAGCCATCACTACCGCTTAAGTTAATGCCACCAATTTTTGAGTCATCAATCAAGTGTTCTTTCCAAGAAATGAAGGTACCAACGGGTGTTTGAGCAGTTGATTTTTTTAAGCCAATAGGAGTATTTTTTGCAATAGTGTCGACTGCTTTTATTTTCTTTTGTTGGCAAGCAGTGCAAAGTAGGCATAATAAAAGACAGGTATTGAACTTAAAATTTAGCATAATTCTTACCTTAAAATTTCGGAGGCTTGAGATGTTTAAAATGTCCATTCATTTGCGCTCGTTTTTTACTTTCTTCCATACTCTTTACAGTCGGTAGCAGTCGTTCTAAATGGGTATGAACAAATTGCTGTCGTTCCAATTCAGATGGAATTGTCAAAAGGGCATATTCTTGGTCAATATTTAAACCAATATAATGAGCGATGTCAAAAATTCTAAATAAAGAAGGACTTTTAGGTGTTTTCTTATCAATTTTTAAAAGTTGGAATAATGCTTCCACTTGCGTTAAAATCTTTTCATTTAAAATCAAATCAGAATCATCCTTTTGGCTCAACCTTTTTATATCAGCACCGGGGTATAATTTATTGGGGGTGGTCGAATAAAATTCTTCCGTTTTAAAAACACCAATACCTATGGTTTTGATGTCTAACTCTCCGTTATCATACTTTTTTTCGATAGACAATAGGCGCAATTCTGTCCCAATTGGTTGGATAACTTTATTTATAAAAGCGGTAATACCAAAGGTCGTTTTATTATGTTCTACTTCCCGAATAAGTTGTTTGTACCGAGGCTCAAAGATGTGTAAGTTTAACTTTTCACCGGGGTAAACAACTAGTTCTAAAGGAAATAAGGGTAAGAAATCTGTCATGTAATTAGTCATTGGTCATTAATCATTGGTCAAAGTGGGTAAGTAGATATTACTGGCTTTTGACCAATGACTTATTTTATTTATTAAGCCAAGCTTTAAAATGTTTAGTATTCGCGGAACTGACGACAATATCTCGTCGAGCTTTTGGTTTTAAATCAACTTTCAATCGACTTTTAGACACACTAGAAATGGAGTCAATGGCTTCAAAATGCGCAATGAAACTCCGATTGAGTCGAAAGAAAATTTTTGGGTCTAAAATATCTTCTAAGTCACTTAATTTATAATCAACAATAAAGCGATTTCCCTCTTTGTTAATCAAATAAACGTAGCGGTCTTCTCCTTCAAAAAAGGCAATTTGGTCCACCGTCAAACTCATGATTTTATCCCTACGCGTTACCAAAAAACGCTGCTGATAAGTCTTTTTAGGATTATTTATGAGGGACTGCAGTTGCGTATAATCAACAGCTGCGGCTTGAGTCGTCTTAAACTTCTCGATACTAGCTGCTAGTTCCTCTTCATCAATTGGTTTTAATAAATAGTCGATACTATTCACTTTAAAAGCCTTTAAAGCATATTTATCATACGCCGTAGTAAAGATTACAGGCGTCGTAACTTTTATTTGTTCAAAAATTTTAAAGCTTAAATCATCTGCTAAGTGGATATCTAAAAAAATCAAATCCGCTTGGTTGTTTTGCAACCATTCAACAGTTCTTTTTACAGATTCCAATTTGGCTAAAATTTCAATATTGGGGGCAATTTGTAGCAATAGATGCTCTAAATTATCCCTAGCGTGTTTTTCGTCTTCTACGAGTATGACTTTCATTTACCTATTTTTTTATAAATTGCCGCTGTAAAAGTAAGGAACAAGTAATTAATAAGTTGTAATAATGTGGAGGAATTTAATCTAAGCAAAATTAATTTGTGTTGCATTGTTACAATGTTGCTTTGTTGCGTATAGCACATAGCACATAGCAACACAGCAACAATGTAACAATGCAACATAGCAACTTTATCACGCAACCAGCAACCTCAAAATATGAAGTGCCAAAAACATTTATTTAATCTTCCTGCCGACCAAATTTATTTAAACTGCGCAAGAAGAGGTCCACAAACAAAAAAAGCAACAGCGCTTGGAATAGCATCGGTGAGTCGACAGTGTGACCCGAATTCCTATACCATTGATGATTTTTTCAGTTTACCACAACAAATTAAAGTCGCTTTTGCGGATTTAATCGAAGTAAACGACCCGGACCGTATCGCCATAATTCCTTCAGCTTCTTATGGATTAGCAAATGTAGCTAATAATTTAAACCTAAAAAAAGGAGAAAAAATTATAGTTGTTGGAGAGCAATTTCCAAGCAATATGTATCCTTGGATGGAGGAAGTTAAAAATAGTGGAGGGATTTTAGAAATCATTAAACCTCCGACATTGGAGAATAGAGGACAGAACTGGAATGAGGCAATTCTTTCAGCTATCGACGACCAAACAAAAATGGTCGCATTAGCCAACGTACATTGGGCGGACGGGACCTTATTTGATTTGAAAAGTATTCGAGCCAAAACAAGCATTCATGGTGCTTTATTGGTGATAGATGGGACTCAATCTATAGGTGCTTTACCGTTTTCTGTCAAAGAAATACAACCTGATGCCTTGATTACAGGTAGTTATAAATGGATGATGGGGCCTTATTCGATGGGCGTAGCTTATTACGGCGAAGCGTTTGATAATGGCACACCTGTAGAAAAGAATTGGATAAATCGATTAAATAGCGATGATTTTACTAATTTGGTCAATTATCAACCCTTGTATCGTCCGAAAGCCAATCGGTATTCGGTAGGTGAGCAAAGTAATTTTATACTCTCTCCTCTATTAATCGAAGCAATTCGTCAATTAAAAGAGTGGGGAGTTGCCAATATTCAGCAATATTGTAGTCAGCTCACCAAAAATGCCGTATCAGAATGGCGAGATATGGGCTTGTACATTGAAGCCGATAATTGGCGAGGCCACCATTTATTCGGTATTCGGCTCAATGATAAATTTGACGGCCATGTATTAAACGAAGAACTAGCTAAAGCCAATATTTTTGTTTCCTTCAGAGGAACCGCGATGCGGGTATCTCCAAATGTATATAATGAAGCATCAGATATAACCGCATTATTAAACTGCTTCAAAAAAGCGAAGAAATAAATGGTAAATGGTAAATGATAAATGGTGAATTTTGCATCATTTATCATTCATCATTCATCATTCATAAATATGGCTTTAGTTTTAAATGAAGAACAACAGATGTTAAAGACTTCCGCTAAGGAATTCTTGACAGAAAATGCACCTGTTGAAGCATTAAGAAAATTACGGGACAGTAAGGACCCGAAAGGATATGACCCAGCGTTGTGGTCACAAATGGCAGAATTAGGTTTTGCAGGAATTGCCATTCCTGAAAATTATGGCGGTATGGGCTTCGGCTATACGGGCTTAGGACAAGTATTAGAAGAAACTGGTCGAACATTGACTGCTTCTCCATTAATTTCTACGGTTGTTTTAGGTGCCTCCTTAATCAACATTGCAGGAAACGAGCACCAAAAAGCAGCTTTATTACCAGCAATTGCAGATGGTAATTTATTGGTATCTGTCGCTAACGAAGAAAGCAATGCCCACAAACCTTTTGAAGCGGAAACGCGCTTTAGAAAAACAACCAATGGCTACTCTATTACTGGAACAAAGAAATTTGTTTTAGAAGGTGGTTCAGCTAATAAATTTATCGTTTCTGCTAAGAAGAATAGCAAAAGTGGTTTAACTTTATTTGTGGTGGATGCAGGCGCCAAAGGCGTAAAAATCGACCGTACCCCAATGATGGATAGTCGGAATATTGTGACCGTCACTTTTAAGAGTGTTAAAGCTGCTGCTTCTGATATCTTAGGTAAAGAAGGCAAAGGGGCTGCACCATTAGAAAAAGCCTTAGACATCGCTAGAATTGGCTTATCCGCAGAGATGTTAGGTTCCATGATGGAAGCTTATGATAGAACCATCGCCTACTTAAAAGAACGTCAGCAATTTGGCGTGCCAATCGGTGTGTTCCAAGGCTTACAACACAGAGCAGCAGATATGTACTGCGAAATCGAAAATTGCAAATCATTGGTTATCAAATCATTGCAAGCGATTGATAGTGACTCAAAGGGCTTAGCAGTCTATGCGAGTATGACAAAAGCTAAAATTAGTGATACCCTTAAAAGAGTCACCAACGAAGCGATTCAAATGTACGGTGGTATCGGGATGACCGATGATGAGGAGATTGGCTTTTTTATGAAGCGCGCAAGAGTAGCTCAGCGTACCTTTGGCGATAGCAATTATCATATTGATAGATTCGCTACGCTGAATGGATTTTAGGAAATTCTCTTTATTTTGAAAAATATTAAGGATTGGGGCTTTGGCTTCAATCCTTTTTTTGTGTTTGCTTTTATTACGATATTTCAAGTCTCCAGACCTGCACGCACGCAGTCAGGCGGGCTTGGAATCTATATCTGCTCGTCTCTTGGCGACCGTCTTATCGTCCTAAAAGGAATTTTAATGGTCTTTTATTTGTTTGTGTCGGTCGTCGGGAGACGACCAGATAGGCGTCTCAAGTCTGGAGACTAGACACATCGGGGTAAAACAAATAGTTTAGTATTTGGTACTTATTTATTTTTAGATATTTCAAGGACTGATAATGAACTCCAATTATCATTTTCCTTAATTGAAATTTGAGGATAAGATAAAATATCAATATCATCATATTTCACAGGCAGTAATAAGGCTCCATCAAAAGAATATAATCCTTTTTTTCCATCTTTAGTAACAATTACACCTGGCCATTTCACTTCTATTTCTTCATGTATTATTGGAACACTTATTGAATCAGCATCCTTTTGCAAAAATCCCCATTTATCTCCTTTCCTTACTTCATATCCATACCTATAATTAGAATCAATTATTTCATCGTATTCATTTTTTAATACAACTTCATTATCTAGATTAATTAAACCTAATTTCTCTTCCTGTTTAGTAATATATTTATCAAAGTAAGTTCCTTTTAAGAAATTATATATTACAGGAATTCTTATTTTTGTTTTAACTGCTACACCAAATTTTCCATCTTTTTTCAAAATCCGTTGTTCTCCCCTATACCTTCTTATTTCATCATATACAATTGGAAGCAACTCGTTTCCAAATGTGTCAATTATCCCAGATTTATCATTCACTTTTACAATAGAATAACCATTACTAAAACTTCCTGCCTCTTCAAAATTATTGAGAATTACTATTTTACCTTTTGAATTTAAATAACCGAATTTATTATCTTTTTTAAATCGAACTCTATCATGATAACAATGGGCTATTGACTGAAAATAAACAGGTAATTTCCTTTTAATCTTTTCATCATAAATCTGAAAAGAGCCTCTATTACCTACAGAAAATAAGTTAGAATTAATTATCCTATATACAGATTTAAGATTTACAGGAAACGTTAGTTCATTATTTTTATTTACAAGATTATATTTATCACCAATTTTAACCCTAGAAAGTCCATTAGAAAAATTAGTTACCTCATCATACGAAAAAGGAATTATTACTTTATTATTCAAATTTACAAATCCCCATTTGTCATTATTTTTTACCGCTATTAACTCTTCAGAAGGGTTATAGATATCATCATACATAAACGGTATCACCATTTTTCCATCTATATTAAATAATCCAAATTTTCCATTTACTTTTAACTTGACTAATGAATGTTTTCGCAATATGTAGGCTTCATCAAAAGGTTCATTGAAAACTAGTTGTCCTAGTGAATCAAAAAGTTCCCATTTCTTATCTTTCTCAGCTAGGTAAAAAGTATTTTGAAAATGAGCAATCATAGAATACTTATTTTCCAAAATAGTCTGTCCATCTACTGAAACTAGTCCAAATTGACTCCCATTATTCTTCTTATTAATTAATCTTCTATTATCTCCAGACGAAAGCAAATCAAAATTGAATGGTAAAATTACTTCATTGGCTCTATTGATTATACCTGCTTTATTATCTTTATAAACAACAGCTAAATCATTAATAAAATAAGAAACACCATCATAGTTTGTGGGGATTACAATTCTCCCTAAAGTATCTATATAACCATATTTATTTTTAGTTTTTACAGCCGCAAACCCATTTAGAAATATATGCGCATCATCAAATATGTAAGGAATTTTCAGCTTCCCCATTGTATCAATAAAACCATATTTTTTAGTAATGAAATTTTCAGATTTGATTAGACCGTCATATGCGTATTTAGAAGTTTTTGTAGAATCAGTATTAAAAAGTTCAAATTTATCATTCTGAGAAAATAAATTTGAATTAAAAAGAAAGAAATATACCACAAAGTAAAAGAAAGTCTTCATTGAAAAAATTAAGTTAAAGGATAAAAAACGTAAGTGTTTCGAAGCAAATGAACTGACTTCTAATGTAATTATAGTTACAGGCAATACAACTTTATACTCATCATAGTATTTTACTTTAAATGATTTATTCTTTCATTTTTTCCAACAAGTTAATCTCCGTCCATTTATCTCCTTTTAGTAAGCGTACGATTCCATTTCGAAGTAACTTAAAATCATCATATATCGGTTCCACTAAAACCTTTCCTGAATAATGATAAAAACCAATTTTTTTATCTTTTACTGCTTTAATATAGCCCACAGGATAAAGATTTAAACCATCATATTCAATTGGCAATACAATCTGCCCACTTTTGTTTAGCATTCCTTCTTTTCCATTCTGTTGGACTATGATACTATTATCTTGTCTCCAAACTCTTACATCATCGTATTCAACCGGCACAATTAATTTTCCATCCTTATTATGATAGCCCTTTTTTTCATTAGTTATAACAATAACACCGCCATCAAAAAGAGAAGAAGGTTCAATTTCATCATATTTTGGAGGAACAATAAGAATGCCTTGTCCATTGTAATATCCCCACTTCCCATTCATCTGCACACTCATTCCCATAGTAAACATACGATTTTCCAATTTATCATAAACTGGAGGGATTATTTCCCGTCCTTGCTTATTTAAAATTCCCATTTTCCCTTTTTTCTCAACAGAAAAACCAAAATCCTTAGGAGTTACTCTATTGTATTCTGGGGGAACGATAATTTCACCATCTACGGAAGCAATTCCTTTATAGTCATTCTCTATTCCTATATACTGATAACGTAGGCGAAAAATCCTTAAATAAGTACAAGGGATTACTACTTTTCCTGTTTCATCAACAACTCCTTGTTTACCATTCTTCATTACACGTATCAAGCGAATTGTATCGTTATTAACTATTCTAGAAACTCCTTTAAAATTGGTATAATCCTCTTCGGGAAACCCTTGCTTAACATTGCCCAAATCAATAGATTCGTACTCAAATGGAACTAATATTTTTCCCTCCTGATTTATAACACCCCATAAGTTTTCTTTCTTGGCAATAGCCATCCCATTTAAAAGAAAAGTTAAATTATCAAATTTTGGTTGGATAAGAATTTCATCATTTTCATCCATTAACCCAATCTTTTCATCTATTTTAAATTTCTTTTGTCCTAACTCTGAATTTACTTCCATAACATAATAATCTTTTGGTTCTTTTTTTTGAGAGAAGCCACTATTTGAAAAAAGACAAAAGGTGAATAGAAGATAGAAACCAGCAGAAAAGTTATTGATTTTCATTTGAAAACAGGTTAAAAAGATTAGTAAAATATTTAATTCAAAATTAAAGTAAATTCTATTTAAAATCCCGACATTTCGTCGAAATCAATATCTAGTCGTGTCAAGTCTGGAGACTAGACACATCGAATAGTTTGTAACTAAATGCCTAACCTAATCTTCGATATTTCTAGTCTCCAGACTAGAAATCTATATCTGGTCGTCTCCTGACGACCGTCCAAAATCTACAAAAAAACTTCCCTTCCAAAACAAAAAACACTATCTTCCCATTTTAAAAGAGAAAACTAAACACCATGGCAGGCTATAAAATTCACCAACAACACGGCCTTTATTACCTAACCTTAACCATCGTCGATTGGGTAGATATTTTCACCAGACCTATATACAGAGATATTATAATTGATAGTTTGGACTTTTGTCAAAAGCAAAAAGGATTAGTGGTACATGCTTATACCATCATGTCCAATCACCTACATTTAATTTGTCGAGCAAAGGAAGGCAGCATTGGCTTATCTCGCATTTTAGCCGATTTTAAAAAGTTTACAGCGAATCAGATTTTACAAACCATTCAAACTGAAAATGAAAGTCGCCGAGATTGGATGTTGCTTGTTTTCGGCTATAATGCCAAAACAAAAGCCAATAATCGGCATCATCAAGTCTGGATTCAAGACAACCATCCAATAGAATTAGTCACACCTAAATGGATAGCGCAAAAAATAAATTACATCCATCAAAATGCCGTACATGCAAGGCTAGTAAATGAGGCACATCATTATCCTTATTCTAGTGCATCTAACTATCAGGATGGTAGTGGTTTATTAGAAGTAGAAGTAATTGATTTGGGGATAACTGATTTTTATGTTTTTACGGGGATATAGTTCTTTTCTGGGTGCTATGCGGTCGTCAGGAGACGACCAGATAGTCATGTCAAGTCTGGAGACTTAACACATCGAATTTTCTTTGTTATTAGTAATAAAAAAAAGCAGGACTCAACGGTTCTATTTTTAAATTTTAAGAACCGGTTAGTCCTGCCTAAGAGGGGGTATAAATCTTGAAAAATCAGGTATTATTTAACCTACTAATTCCCCAATCAGTTGTTTTTCAAGATTATTAAACTTCACTTACAAGTACTTCCATCATTAATTATGTTTGCCCCATACTTCTACTCGTGCGGGCTGAGCGGCAGTTTCTCTTTCGTAAAACATAACTACTTCTTTTATAATTCTTCGGCCACTACCATTTAGTTGAATTTCTCGGCTATAACCACCCGCAGGAATATTTTTTTTAATCATCACCTGTTGTTGAGGGCCATTTTTGAACTTAATCACCAACCGGTGTAAATTGATGTCATTTCCAGTGATTCTCAATTTTACGGCTGTAAAAAGGCCTTCTACGATGCCTACATTAATTACATCTTTTTCTATTAAGTAATTAACATTTTTCTGACCTAATTTATCCCAATTAGACATTGGAGCAGGTGCTGTGATTACAGGGTCAAGGCTAGTTGTTTCAAAAGCTTGAGCAGCAAAAATGCTGGTCATTAAAAGGATTGCTGATAACAAAAAAGTTTTCATAATAAAATAATTTAAAGAGGTTATAAAAAATAATTACAATACAAAGTTG
>CALJVJ010000388.1 GCA_937974625.1 uncultured Saprospiraceae bacterium | reverse complement strand
ATTAATGGCGGTATCAATTTAGCGGTTAAAAATCTTTTAAAAAACGACCAAAAAGAAGTCGATATACTCGCTTTTAGCATTGGCGGCACTATTGCATGGAAAGCTAATTTAGCAGGCTTAAAAGTTCGAAATTTTTATGCGGTATCTGCTACTCGATTAAGGTATGAAACCGAAAAGCCGAATAGCCAAATCAAGTTATTTTATGGTGATTTAGATGCTTATCGACCAGCAAAAAAATGGTTTGATGGATTAGCCATTACTGATTATCATATCTTTGAGGAGGAAGGGCATGATATTTATCAAATGCCCAAAAGTATACAGCAAATTTGTAATCAATGCTTACAGTTCTAAAATATATCCTATTTGCAATTGTCCTAATTGTTGTCCTCGATTTTATAGCCATTCATTTTATTGCCCCTCGGTTTATTTTAAAACCAGTAAAAGTTAATGGAGATATAACGCCTAATCATTTTGGTTTAGCCTTTGAATCGCTAAATGTGGAAGTGGAACCTAGTCTTCATTTGAAAGGTTATTGGACTCAATCAAAAACAGATACAGTAAGAGGTATTATTATTTTTGCACATGGGGTAGGCGGCTGCAAAGAAACCTATATTGGCATTGCCGCCAAATTAGCGGAAAAAGGTATAGAGACAATACTGGTAGACAGTCGAGCACATGGACAAAGCGAAGGAGAGTTTTGTACTTATGGTTTTTATGAAAGGGAAGATATTAGTAGAATTATCGATTTCATTCAAACGAAACGGCCAGATACTCCTATTGGTATCTGGGGTAGTTCGATGGGCGGAGCGATTGCGCTAATGGCATTAGCAAAAGACAAGCGACTCCATTTTGGCTTAATTCAAAGCACCTTTACAGATTTACACCAAATTGTCCTTGATTATAAAAAGCGATTACTAGGCGGTTTTGGCAGTCAATTTATGGTAAATTATGCATTGAAGCGAGCAGGACAAATTGCCAATTTTAATCCAGATGAAGTTCGACCAATAGCAGCGGTCAAAAATATTGAGCAACCTATAATCATTGCTCACGGCGATGCCGATGAAAATATTTCTTACTACTACGGACAGCAATTGTACGATCATTTAAAAGCCACAGACAAAGAATTCTATTTAGTAAAAAATGGTGGACATTTAGGTCTTTGGGATGCTGGCGGCCCAACTTTTGAAACTAAGATGATGGGATTTATTGAACGGCAGTTACAAAAATAATTTGTGGTTTGTAGTAAAGTTTAATTTTGAAAATGACTTGCGGAATCTATATAATAATAAGTATTTTCCGCAGTCTATCTTCCTTTATCCTATTTGTGTATTTGAAAAATACTGCATTGACTTTTGCATAAAAGTAGCAAATTCAGGTTGTGCTTCACCATCTCTAGCCATATAGCGGTCATCACTTACATACAACTGCCCTAAACCTGCATATATACTCGCCTGTTTATCTTTCTGTACAGAAGTACCCCAAAATTGGCGAATAATTTGATAGTGCTGAGCAATCAAGCCTTGTACTTTTTTACTTTCAGGGCTTTCATTTCTAATACTGAATAATTCCTCGGTAATAGTGGCTAATTCAACTTTCAAAGATTCAAAACCAGCTTTACCCAATTTTAATAAATCTTTTTCTGATTGTTCTATGGTGTTTTTTCCCCATTTAGTCATTGCTTCTTTCCGATAAGTAGTGCCCATTTCTTTGGCTAAACCTTTGTATAAATCCTTATAATTCTTCATGATTGTATTTTTTTTAAGGTGATAAATAGTATTGTCAATGGTAGAAAGCAATTGGTCAATTCGTTTTTTGCGTGCTTTTAAGGCTAGTTTGTGGTGCTCTAAAGAAGTTAGGCGGTCAAAAGAAGGTTCGTCCAATAATTGACGAATCTCCTTTAAAGAAAAGTCTAATTCTTTGTAAAAAAGAATCTGCTGTAAGCGCAGTAATTCTTTCGCTCCATAGTACCTATAGCCAGCTTCGGTACGATTGAAAGGTTTGAGCAAATCAATTTTATCGTAATGATGAAGGGTTCTTATACTTACACCTGATAATTTAGCCACGTCTTTTACACCATAATTTTTCATAAGAAATGTTGTTTTTTCAATGCCCATACAAAGGTAGGCTATGACGTAAGGGTAGAGTCAAGTAAATTTTTAATTTTTTTTCAAAAATAAGTTTTTCAAAAATCAACTAAAAATTAGCAATTTTGACTAAAAATTATTTATTTTTGATAAATCAATTTATAATAACTATGCTTTTAGCAAATATTTAATCACCAATACCTAAATTAATTTAGAGCATTTTTGAATACTAAAGAAAAAATAATAGAAACAGGCAGAACACTCTTTAATGAGTTAGGTTTTGGTGCACCGACCCTTTATCAAGTAGCGCAAGCGGCAGGTATCAGTCGAGGAAATTTGACCTATTATTTCAAAGATAAAGAAGCGCTTTTAGCAGCCACGGTAGAAGAAATGTGGCATAAATATAAGCAAGGACAAGTAGTTGCTACTCAATTTCCATCTTGGAATGTAATTAAGAAAAGTATCAAAGTACTCCACGATATTCAAGAGGACTATTCCTTTATCTTTTTTGACAAACAAATTTTTGGACATGCTAGGGTGCAAGACATTCTCCAAAGAATAGAATCCGATAGTATCAAGACTCAAATGTCGATGTTTTCGTTTTCCATTCAAATTGGGAATATGAAAAAAGAACCGACACCAGGAACGTACCATAATATTTGTAAATCTATTTGGGTGACCGCTTTTTATTGGCATGTTTCTAAAACGTATTCTCCTTCAAGGAAAGGCAGTTGGGACGATGTCATGTGGTCTTTATTATTACCCAATTTTACCAAAAAAGGAAAAGATGCTTTTATCGATAAATTTGGAGAATCCTATCTAAACGCTTTAGGTACTTCCTTAAAGGATTTCGAAAAAGAACAGATTGATTTCTAATGGAGAATAATTGATAAAACGATTAAGACTCCATAATGAACCACTTGAAAATTAAGGCTGTATGAAGTTTATTTTTTGACACGGAATCCCGTACAGTAGTCGGGACACGGTTTGAAACTATGAATTATTATGTTTTCTTGCGAAAAGGGTAGGTTTTGGTTATGTTTTGAACACGACCTAGAGCAAATTAAGCGAAGAAACCGTCAAAATCAGTGTCCTTCCGTGTCAAAAATCACATGTTATAAGTACTTCGTACACCCCTTATTATAAATTGAAAAATTGAAATTTACCAATGAATTATAAAATCAACATCGGAGAACAAGCTTTTCCATTAAAAAAAGAAGACCTATCAACCTTGGATATTATTCAAACGGGGGAGAATCACTATCACGTCCTACAAGATGGCAAAGCTTACCAAGCCGAACTAGAAACAGCTGATTTCAATGCCAAGACCATGACCATTAAAATTAATGGAAATAAGTATGAAATCAACATTGAAGATAGCTACGACCAATTGGTGAAGCAGATGGGCTTATCTACCGCAGGTTCTCAAAAAATGACCAATGTCAAAGCACCTATGCCTGGATTGGTTTTAGATATTTTAGTGAAACCAGACCAAGAAGTAGCCAAAGGGGATGCCTTATTGATTTTAGAGGCGATGAAAATGGAAAATGTATTGAAAGCGGAAGGCGACGGTATCGTAAAATCTATTGAGGTGGCAAAAGGCACAGCGGTAGATAAAGGACAGATAATTATAGAAATGCACTAACACGGTGGACGGTTTACGGTGGACGGTTCACGGTTTATACCTTGGCACCCGACACCTGATACCTGACACCCAAAACCATACAAGTGGCAACATTATTCGAACAATTTCAACCAGTTTCCAAAGCAGAGTGGTTGGCAAAGGTGGAAAAAGATTTAAAAGGAAAGCCTATTGATGGGTTGAATTGGGCTATCAATGACGATATCACTTTGACGCCTTTTGCGCATGCAGATGATATTGATTCATTTATTCGCCCTTTGACCAATCAACGAACTTCCAATAACTGGGAAATAGGTGTAAAAGTACAAGTAGGAAATATGCAACTCGCTAACAAAGAAGCCCTAAATGCTTTGATGAATGGTGCCAATGCGATTGCCTTTGAACTACGCAAAAGCCCCACCAAGGTAGAGTTGAAAACCCTATTAAAGGATATAGAATTAGAATGGATTTCGACCCACTTTATTTT
>CALJVJ010000387.1 GCA_937974625.1 uncultured Saprospiraceae bacterium | reverse complement strand
CGTCCCAAGACCTGCCACTGAATAGCTAGCTTACTCTTTTATAGTTGTAAGTTGTAAATGGTAAGTTGTAAGTTAGATTTACCACTCACCACTCACCACTTATCACTAATTTTTTACGTTCATATCCAAGTTCAAATCCATGGCAGCTTTAGCGCCCATGATTTGCATGAAATCAAGACCTGCGTTACCACCGCCACCCTTAGCAGGTGCAGTTTGGAATTTAGGTACTAAATCTCCTTTGTAGTTCATGAAGGCATTGGCCCACATATTTTGGACATCTTTGTAGGTGGCTAATTTTTTCTCTAAAGCACCATCTGCCGCCATTATCTTTTGCTTAGCATAAGCTTCAGCATCTGCTAATGATTTGATTTTTTGTGCTTCTAATTTCGCCGCTTCCATTGAAATTTTCTGCTTCGCCATATCTTGTTCAGCCAATTTTACCTGCGTTTCCGCTTGCACAACTGACTGAGTTTGACGCTGCAATTCTTCGTACTCAATTTCCACCAATCGTCTTCGACCTTCCGCTTCGGCAGTCATTGCTTCCTGCTGGGCAGTCACTAAATTTTGCTTAGAAACGGCCTCTCTTGTACTGGCTTCAATCTTCTTTTTCAATTTCTCATCCACTTGTGATTCGTAGTCTACATTTTCGATAGTCGCACTAGCGATATTGATACCAAATCTTTTTAAATCAGATTCTTTACGCACTTTATCACCCGCTTTATTCATTCGAATATTACTTTCGTAAATTCTTCTAATCTCATTTGTGAAGGTATCTCTACTGACCTTTTCTTGCACATCTAAAAGATATAAGCCATCTTCTAATTGGTCTTGGAAAAACTGAGATAATTGTGCTCGTCCACCCGAATAGTGTTGCTCAGAGTCCATCAGTTGAGCCGAGTTTTTGATGCATTCAATGGTATAAGGAGCTAAACCTTTTAAAGCCAAATATTCCTTATTGACATATTCAGAATGCAAGGTCAACATAGCCGACTCTTTTTCAGGTAATCTGAATCGAACGACTGTTTGTGCAGCTGCTTCTGTAGCATCATTAAAACGAATCGGAATCAGTCCACCTTCAACCGTAGAGCCATTCTTTGTACCTCGGTGACTTATTGTTATAACATTAGGGTAAGTTGTTACTTTAGAGCCAGGGAATTTAAAATAAACCCCATTCGTAAAGACTACATGTTTCTGACCTGTAGGTGTTTCTACCACTTCTCTATAGCCCAAATCATTATAGCCGAAAGGATTAATGACTAGCATAAGCAATAATAAAATAATACCACCAGCGCCATAAAGGATTAATTTTCCATTTGTCTTTTTCATGTTGGTTAGTTTTTGACAATACAATTGAAGGTTTGCAGGGTACAAGACCACACAAATAATCAAAATGTAGCTGTTATGAGATAATTGGGTAATTCTTTTGTTTTCAAAAAGGTGCGACGCAATGCCTAAATAATTAGGCATGGCGATAGCACGGTCATGGATTATCTATACGATAATCATCGTAGGATTCATCTGGTTTCCATCGTTAAGGTGTAGATTAATACACTTTTTAGTAAGATACAGAACGATTTTCTGGGGCTGTTTCATCTGGTTTTAGTTTGTTTTCAATGATAATTGAGTCTTGTTTTCAATGGTAATTGGGTCTTGTTTTCAAAATGGTTTTCGTTCGTTTTCAATGGTAATTAGGTCTTGTTTTCAAAATGGTTTTATCATTTAAGATTTGTAGATTTTACATTTTCAATTTTAGATTTAAAATCTGCTTCTGTGGGAAACAAATTGCATAAATTGGTCTCCCTCAGAGTACACCGTTTCTGGGTTAATTTATATTAAAGTAATTATTCAATTTATTGAAATACAGTTAATTATAAAAGGAGGGTCTAGTTTTAATAAAATAAAGAGTCCTATATAATTACTGCTTTTTATTTGGTTTAAATGAATCACTTAATCTTTTGTTAATTAAGTAGTATTGCTTTGAATACACTACAAATATGCAGCAAAACCCGACGAACGACAACTTTTAAAGATTCCTCCTTGGTTTTTCTCGACGAATCCAAGAAGGAGTTAGTTTATTGATTTTTCAGATAAGGATAAAAGTAAATAATTAGGGCATGAAATTTGGGAAGTATTAGAGATAGTCTTGTAGTTACCAGTAGTATTAAGAAATGAATAGTTGCTGGCACCTATCTCTCCTTTACTATAAAGCATTCGATATCTACCATAATTTCTTAAAGTACGGTCTATGAAATTCAAATATATTTGGCAACTTCTATTTCTTTTTTGTGTTTTAAGCCAATCATTGCATAGCCAATCTGTACAAAAAATAAGATTTAATAACATTAGAAAATCGGAAGGCCTATCCAATAATATGGTCAATGGCGTAATAAGAGATAAGCTAGGTTTTTTGTGGATAGCTACCAATGATGGCTTGTGCAGATATGATGGGCCTAATCAGTTAGAAGTTTTTCGAGTGTCTAATAAGGAAGGAGAAAATACGCTAAAGTCAAGTAATATTCGAAGCATACATGAAGATAGTCGAGGGAATTTATGGATAGGAACGCGGTTAGGAGGATTGACTAGATACCATCCACAAAGTGATCAATGGAAAACATTTCAAAATGAGAAAGAGCAATCGACCAGTTTAAGTAATGATGAAGTCCTATCGATAATGGAAGATAGTCAACAACGATTATGGGTAGGAACAGAAAATGGCTTGAATTTATTTGATTACGAAACAGAGACGTTTACTAGATTTATGTCCGATGCTTCGAATCCTAATAGCCTCAAAACTAAGGCAGTATTAGATGTTTTCGAAGATGATAAAGGATGGATTTGGGTTGGAACATGGGGCGGAGGTTTACACTTATTACTTACAGAACCAGGTAATGAAAAAGAACAAGGAAAGTTTCGGCAAATTAGTTTAGCTGATAATCAGCCTGCCCAAAATATTTGGAAGATATATCAAGATAGCCAAAAACGATATTGGCTTGGGGCACATGGCGGAGGCCTATTTTTAATGCACTTACCAACCATTGCATCTAATCAACTTACCAAACAAGATTGGCAGCCACAATTTCATAATTATTTAGAGAATGAAGAGGGCGAAAGTATTTCGAGCAACTCTGTACAAGATATCCTACAGGATAGAACAGGGAAGTTATGGATATGTACGGGATTTGGTGTAAATTCTGTGGAGGCCAAAGACTTGCCTGACCCAGAGACATATAATGCTACGAATCCCAATCGTCCTAAATTAAATTTTGCAAATTTTCATTTTTCAGCGCAAGATATTTATTCAATAGCAGATAACAATGTACTTAAGGTAATAGAAGATGAACAGGGATTGATGTGGTTTGCTACAGCTAATGGAATTAGTTTACATAATTGGTATACAAATCAGTTTGATACCCATTCAATTTTTACGGAAGGTAAAAAAACAACCAATGCCAAAAATATCTATATTGATGAGAGTGGCACAATGTGGATAGGCGGAGGCGAATATGGGTTGGCAAAATATGATGTAGAAAGTGGCAAAAAGAATAATTTTATAAACGAACATCCCGAAATATTTTTGGATAAGTATGTATCGGCTATTACTAGTAAAGGAGATGGTAGGATGTATGTGGCTACAAAAAAAGGTATAAGTGTATTTAATATAAAAAACTATCAATACAAAAAGTATCCTATCCCTAAATGGCTTCAAGACTTAATAACTGATTTTTATGTTCAATTTATTTTTGTGGATAGCACGGACAAGATATGGTTAGGAACGGAAGTGGGACTTTTTTCCATTAACCAAAAAACTGGAGTATATAAAAAATATTTCCGGGACCCTTCCAATCCATATTCCATTAGTGACGACTCTATAAACGACATGGTTGAAGATGCCCAAGGTAATTTGTGGATAGCAACTTTTAATGGGCTAAATAAAGTTGCTTTTGCCGATAGAGACCATTTCAAATGCACTCATTTTTTATTTGATAAGGCACATCCAGAAAATACGATTATTGGGAATCAGATTATAAGTTTAGAATTAATTGATGATATATTATACCTTGGGTCTACCGCAGGACTTGGTAGTTACGACCTAGAAACGGAGCAGTTTAAGAATTATAGCATAAACGGTAATAAATTTTGGATACAAAGTATAGAACCAACCAAAGATGGCAATTTTTGGGCAAGTTCTACGCTTGGACTTTTTCATTTTGATACAAAAAAGGAAAAAATCAATTTATTTGAAAAAATAGATGGATTGTCAGATTTATCATTCCTTTTAGGTTCAAGTGCACAAGATAATCAGGGATACATATATTTTGGGAATAGGAGTGGTTTTACAAGATTTCATTCAGAGCAATTTTTTCAAAATACCCAAAAACCTAAAGTATATTTAACCAAGATTAAAAAGGTGAATCAGAAAGGAGAAAAGATTTTTAATGGAGCAAATATGCAGGAGCTAGAGTTGAAGCATAATGATTATTACTTATCCATCAATTTTGCAGCGCTCAATTATAATCGTGGAGAAAAAAATCAATATGCCTATAAGTTAGAAGGCTTTGATGATACTTGGAATAACACCCAATTTGGTATCCCAATAGTTTATACCAATTTAGAACCTCAGACCTATACCTTTAGGGTGAAAGCAGCTAATAATGATGGAATATGGAATGAAGAAGGCGCCACTTTAAAAATCACAAAGCATCCAGCATTCTGGCAGACCTGGTGGTTTCGATTAGGAGGATTATTTTTTTCTTTTATGACCTTAGTAGCAGGGGTTCATTTGTATACAGGGAATATAAGAAAGAAAAATTTAGTTTTAAAAAGCTATAATGACAAATTAAATAAGGAAATAGACGAGCGAAAAAAAGTCGAAAAAGCCTTGGCACAAGAAGAAAAGCTTAACGGAGTCATTATGGACAATATACCCCAATTTATTTATTGGGTGGATAAAGATTATAAGTTTTTAGGTGCTAATAAAACCTTTAAAAATTTTCTTTCCTTTGATTCCAGAGGAATAATGGGGAGGACTGTTTCGGATTACCCAGTACCTCAAGATTTTGTTGAAGCAGAAAAACTACTATTGAAAAAGGTTTTGGAAACAGAAAAACCTATCTATAATAAAGTTTTAAGAATGTTTCCGTCACCCGTAACGGATGAAAAATGGATAGAACGGAATTTTATCCCTTTGCGTAATGAGGAAGGAATGGTCATAGGGATGCTCGTATCGGGTAAAGATATTACAGATAGAGTGACAAAAGAGCGCGTAATAGCAAAGCATGCAGAAAAATTAGAAGAGTATAATGGAGAGCTCAAAAGGTCGAATAAGGATTTAGAACAATTTGCTTATATCGCCTCTCATGATTTGAAAGAACCTTTAAGAATGATTGGCAATTTTTCAGGGTTGCTGGCAAGAACTTACAAAACCAAACTAGACCAAGATGCTTTTGAATATATTGATTTTATAGAAGATGGAGTACGCCGAATGTCCAGTTTAATCAATAGTTTATTAACGTATTCACGGGTAGGTCGAAAGGAAATGAAGTTAATAAATATCGATTTAAGTAAATTAGTAGCCATAAAATTATTTGACCTTTCTGAATTGATAAAAGACCGAAACGCAGAAATTGAGATGGACGAACTTCCGACCATTTTTGGAGAAAAAGAACAAATCGGAATGGTCTTTTACAACCTGATTAACAACGGTATCAAATTTAATAAAGAAGAACAACCTAAAGTTATTATCAAACACCACAAAAATGCCGAAAATGGTTTTTGGCAGTTTTCAGTAAATGATAATGGAATAGGAATAGA
>CALJVJ010000386.1 GCA_937974625.1 uncultured Saprospiraceae bacterium | reverse complement strand
GCACTAGGCGTCATCCCAGTATGTTTTTTAAACACTGTATAAAAAGTACTTTTAGCACTAAAGCCCGCCTCGTAAGCCGTTGAAATAATAGTATAGTGACTATACTTTGGGTCAATTAACAATTCTTTTGCTGCTTTTACTCGATAGTTATTGATAAAATCAAGAAAATTGCAATCCAATCTTTCATTGATTACTTGGGACAAATAATGTGCGGGTATTCCGACCTGTTCGGATAATTGAGAGAGGGTTAGTTCGGGTTCTAGATAAGGCTTATGGGTATCCACATAAGTTTGTAGTTTTTCGATGTATTTGTCCTTTTGGGTATTTTGTAAAGTAGATTTTTCATATTTCTGTTTTTGGTCTTCATTGGGCTCAGAAAGCGGCATTTGATGCGGAAAAGTTTGGAATAATTCGGGCTTAACCATTGCTGCTAGATGGACCGCTAAAATAAAAAAGAAAATACCTGTAAAATAGGTAGTCGCAGAAATGTATTGAAAAGTGCTAAGCATAAAAATAATGACCACAAATAATGGTAACAATAAAATCAAACAAAAAACCAATAACCAACGATGAAAAGCAGTATCAATATAAGAGGCCTCATTAGATAAATGATTCCGATAGTTCATAATTAATCGGATACAAATAATAAAATAAATGGTTGGATGTAATAATTTTATGGAAGAAATAATCTTCGGTACACCTAGTTCTCCATTTAAAAAAAATTTGAAAAAAGCAATAATTTTAACTTCTCCCGATTCCAAAAAAAAAGGAAAATGATAACCCAATGCCAACAAGGTAGGTAAAAAATGTAACCATAGTATTGGACGCATTTCAAAATCTTTTTGCGTACAACTACGCACATATAAATAAGCTGCAGGTCCCACTAATAGGATGGTTACCATATGTAAATGAACAACATGTGGAAAATCAGGCAATAACCCAATTCGATAAACCGCTCCGGGAAGTATAATAGCTGTAATAGATAAAACCAAGATACCTAACCAAAAGTTAGCCCTAAATTTGACTGATTTTTTAAAGATTAAAAAAAGACCAATTAAAATACCTTCAAAGGTCCCAATAATAGAAATTAGAGCAATTAAATTAATAGAACGCGAAAGGTCATATTCTTCAAGCATAATTCTTGTTGGTTTCTTTTTGGAGTCAAAATAACAACATTTAGTCTTTAAAGGCTAGGGTAGTAAACATAGCTGAATAATTAAATCTTTAAGCGGCAATTTTTGCTTGTTTGCGATATTGACTTGGTGTCATCCCTGTATGCTTTTTGAACACTGCATAAAACGTACTTTTGGCACTAAATCCCGCTTCATAAGCCGTAGAAATAATAGTATAATGATCGAGCTTAGGGTCTACTAACATTTCTTGTGCTGCTTTTACCCGGTAGCCATTGATAAAATCTAAAAAGTTGGTATCTAGCTTTTCATTTATTACTTGAGAAAGATAATGCGCAGGGATTTTTACTTTTTCTGACAATTGTGCCAAGGTCAAATCGGGCGTTTGAAAAGGTTTTTCGAGCTCGACAAAGGCTTTCAGTTTTCTGAGGTATTGGTCTTTCTTGTCCTCTTGCAACTTAGAATTCTCATATTTCTGTTTTTGCACTTCTGTAGATTCAGGTAGTAGCATTTGATGCGGGAAAGTTTGGAACAATTCCGGTTTGAGCAAAATAACCGTATCCATAGAAATAAAAAAAGTGACAACTCCAATAAGCCAAGTTAATATGGTATAACTTCTATCATAATCCGTAGAGACATAAAAAATGGATGCTAAAATAGGAAAGGTCACAATGAAAATAAAAAACAACAACCAACGATGAAACCCCTTATCGATAGATGAAGCCGCATTAGGTAAATGTTTTCGATATTGCTGTATTAAGTGAAGGGATAAACCGAAATAAGCCAGTCCATGGATACTTTTTATAAGATTGAATATTGGAGGACTATACAATTTTCCATTTTGTACAAACTCTTCATAAAAAGCAAGCTTCTCTGAACCACTCATTATAAAAAATGGGATATTATAGCATACATCCATCAAGAAAGGTAAAAAATGAAGCCACAAAATCGGCCGAAATTGAAAGCCTTTTTGAGTGCAAGTTCGTACATAAAAGTAAGCTAAAGGGCCTATTAAAAAATGAAAAAGGGTTTGCCAGCCAATTAAGTGTGAAAAGTAACCTAAGCAATCAAAACGGTACAAGCAGCCAAGGAGGATAGGAAGGGTCTGGCTAAATACAAGAATGCCCAAGTATTTATTTTTACTACTTTTGGTAGCAGATTTATTTATTAAAAAAGAGGTAAGCTTTATTCCAAGATAGGTTCCTAGAATAAGTAAAATTAGATTTATTGGGTTTGTTATCGTAACATTCATTCCTCTACAAGTATATTGGGGTTTTATTTTTAAAAAACAAGGTTTCTCAATAGCTCCTCAAGGTAAGCAATCGGATAAAACATTACTATATTTTTACAGGATAAATCAAAAATTGATTAGATGTTATTTCAAAATAGCATCTCAGTACACTGTTCACTAAGCCGCTTTCTTCTGCTTCCGATAAGCGCTAGGTGTCATACCTGTAATCTTTTTAAAAGCTGCATAAAAAGTACTTTTAGAATTAAATCCTGCATCATAAGCAATGGACAAAATAGTGTAATGGTTTAATTTCGAGTCCATCAACAATTCTTGTGCAGCTTTCACTCTATACCCATTGATAAAATCTAAGAAATTGATATTTAATTTTTCATTAATAACTTGCGATAAGTAATGAGGCGCAATATCAACTTGTTCGGCTAGTTGAGCTAGGGTTAATTCAGAAGCTTGGTAAGGCTTTTCAGTAACCACATAGTTGATTAGTTTTTCCAAATATTTTTGCTTCTTTGTATCTTTCAAACTAGACCGCTCATACCGTTGCTTTTCAGCCTCCGCAGATTCAGGAATTGGCATTTGATGTGGAAATGCATGAAATAATTCAGGCTTTATCAAAGTAGCAAAATAGATGGCCAGAATAAAAGGAAATAAAGTCACTGCTACCCCAAAAATGCCTGTTCCATTAAATTTAGTAATCGCATATCCAATGAGTCCTAAAAAAGGAATCGTTAAGGTGAAAATAAATACCAATAACCATCGGTGAAAATAGGCATCTACATTAGAAACCGTATTGGTTAGATGTTTTCTGTATTGTAAAATAAGCCTAGCAGATAGGAAAAAATAAATAGTCATAGACACCGCTTTAGCTGCAAGCCATAAGGGATGTTCTAAAATATCTCCTGTTTCCCTAAAAATCTGAGCAGTTTCAATTTTTTCTGCCCCTGTTTTCATAAAAAATGGGAGATGGTGAAATATATCGATTAAAAAAGGAATGAAGTGCAAATACAGTATTGGTCGAAGTTCAAACCCTTTTTGTGTACAAGCACGGACATATAAGTAGGCTAAAGGCCCTAATAGAAAAGGAGCTATTTTCATGATGCCCAAAACATGCGGCATCGTATCTGCAAGTCCTGCACGATTGATAACGGGTGGGATAAAATAGGTAACAATAACCAATATCAATAAGCCCAAATATCTATTGGCAGTCGTCTTAGCTGATTTATTAATTAATAAAAAAGCACCTAGCGTCAAGCCTAAAAAAGTGCCCAATGCCAATATGACAAACACTGCAAGTTGGGGTAAAGTATGAACAAGCATTAAAAGTTATGATTTTTTAGGATATTCTACTAAAAAGTAGAATGGACTGCAAACAATGATAGTAAATATAAGAAATAAGATGTATTTTTTCTTAGAAAAGTATCAAATTAATTCACATAAAAATATTGTTAAATCATTAGTGCTCCTTAAGATAAATTAAAAAATTTTAAAATAAAATTTTAAAAACATTTTGTTTTTAAAAAAGAGTGTTTTACATTTGCCCCGACTTATAAAATTCATACACAAATTTTGGACAGTTTTATTCATCATCGGATAAACAATTGATAATCAACCTATCAATAGCCGATACTAAACTGTACCAAAATGACTTACACAACTAACCGAGAATTAGAAAAGGCGTTTGATTATATTCAAAACACCCATCAGAATATCTTCCTTACAGGTAAAGCTGGAACAGGCAAGACTACTTTTTTGCATCGGATAAAGCAAGAATGTATCAAAAACTTAGCCGTCGTTGCGCCTACAGGTATTGCTGCCATAAATGCTAAAGGCATGACGATACATTCTTTATTCCAGTTGCCCTTTGGTTTGCACTTACCCAATCGAAAGCAGCAATTTAGTGTTTTTTCCAAGAAAAAAATCAGGCTCCTAAAAACGTTAGATTTATTGATAATCGATGAAATCAGTATGGTTAGGGCTGATGTGTTAGATGCTATAGACAAGGTATTAAAGCGCTTTAGAGGAAATCGTAAGCCATTTGGCGGCATTCAGTTATTAATGATTGGCGATTTGCATCAATTACCGCCCGTCGTAAAAAATGAAGATTGGCAATTATTAAAAGTACACTACGATGCACCTTATTTTTTTGATAGCAATGCTTGGAAGCAAACGCATCCGATAACGATTGAGTTGACGCACATTTATAGACAATCGGACGATACATTTATTAATCTGCTCAATAAAGTTCGAGGTAATCAACTTAACAAAAAAGTCTTAACAACACTAAATAGTCGCTATATCCCCAATTTTCAACCCAAAGAAGCAGACGGATATATCACCTTGACTGCCTTAAATAGAACTGCTCAAGCTATCAATCAAGAAAAATTGAATGCCTTAGCAAGTCCTAAACATCCATTTAAAGCTAAGATAACAGGAGAATTCCCTGCTTCTGCTTTTCCAACAAAGGAAGTATTAACCTTTAAAGTAGGCGCACAAGTCTTATTTATCAAAAATGATAGGTCGGCTGAAAAAAGGTACTTCAATGGCAAAATTGGTCAAATCACAGCGATTGGAAAAGAGGCAATCCATGTAAAATGTCCAGATGAAAAAGAAGTCATTAAGGTAATTCCCGCCGAATGGAAAAATATAAAATATTCGCTAGATAAAACAACCAAAGAAATAACTGAAGAAGAAAAAGGCACCTTTACCCAATATCCTTTGAAACTAGCATGGGCTATCACAATACATAAAAGTCAGGGTTTGACTTTTGAAAAAGCGATTATTGATGCACAAGCCGCTTTTGCTCATGGGCAAGTATATGTCGCATTGAGTCGCTGCAAAAGTTTTGAAGGCATCGTCTTACGTTCTCCAATCAATTATAGTAGCGTTAAAACAGATGGTTTAGTAAAAGACTATTCAGAAGAAGCCGCACAAAACCCACCCAATGAAGCACATCTATTAGCTGCTAAAAAACAATATCAACAAGATTTGATAATGGAACTATTCAATTTTAGTGTCATTCGATTAGCCCTAACTAATTTACTAAAAATAACAATAGAATATCAACCTAAATTTAATACCCCAATTGTAAGCAAATTAATGGACTGGGAAACTCAGGTAGATAAGTTATTATTTTCCACATCAGCAAAGTTTACCCCTCAATTATTAACCTATTTCGCTGAACCGACGCTACCAGAATCTAATAAAGATTTAATCGCCCGACTCCAAAAGGCCAGTCAATACTTTGAGCATAAAATTAGAGCAGAGCTACAGACTAGTTTACAAAACATTTCAATAATAGCTGATAATCAGGAGGTCAAACAAAAGACTAATACTAAATTAGACGCCCTTAAAAGGGAAATCCTCATTAAGCAAAAATGTTTTCAATCGGTCTCAGAAAATGGGTTTGTTACCACTCAATATTTACAAACAAAAGCAAATGCCGCCATTGATTTTGAAAAAACAAAACAGGTTCATCAGCAAAAAACTGAATTACCAATCCCAGAAGGTGTTCAACATCCTATCCTCTATAAGGAACTCTACCATTGGCGGAATGCTCAAGCTGCTATTTTAAAAAGGCAAGCCCACGAGGTAATTGCAACTACTTCGATGGTTGACATTACTAAAAAATTACCGACCCAAAAAGTTATGCTAATGAGCGTCAAAGGATTTGGGGCACAAAAGTTCAAAGTATTCGGCAAAGCCATTTTAAAAATAGTAGATGATTATTGTTATAACCACCAATTAGCCGCTAATGTAATGCCTTACGCTAAAATCGATGCCATTCAGCCCATCGAAGCAGCTCAACCACCCCAAACTACTAAGGCATATTCCGTTGCAGAAATTCGTAAAACCTATCCTAAAGCCTATGCGCCATGGATTGAAACCGAAGAAAAAGAACTCCAACAACTCAAAGTGGCGGAAAACGATATCTGCTACATTGCTGATGTGATGGGGCGTAAAAGAGGTGCTATTTCTTCGCGCCTTAGGAAACTAGATGGACATACTTAATAACTACCGATGTTACGTCTCTACTGGACGAGGGACATCCCCTTCGTCCCGTAGGGACGCTGGACTTCCCTTTCATACCGCAGGGTAGTCGGGTTAGGTTAAGGGGATTGATGCTATATCTCGGCCATTAAAACAGG
>CALJVJ010000385.1 GCA_937974625.1 uncultured Saprospiraceae bacterium | reverse complement strand
TGTTTGCATTTTGAATAGGTTATTTTTTGTGAGTACGAGTTAATTTTTTTGAGAATAGCCCTGCTATTAGAGAAAAAATTAAGGAAGTAATCGCATAAAAGAAGCATTCTAAAATGTGAAATAATTTATTACACAGTGTATTCAATAGGATAAACTGAATTTTTATTTCTCTAAAATTCGACCTAATCTTTTTGGTAAATTCTCCTTAAATAATTCTTTTTCAATTACTCCTTTTCCATTGACAAATAGATACTCGATTCCAGTCGCTAATCGATGTGGATTTTCATAGGTCGCATTGGCTTTTATTTTTTCAGGCTCAAAAATGAGTAAGTCTGCAAAATATCCTTTTTTTAATAATCCTCTTTTTTCAATACCAATCGTTTTTGCTGGGAAATAGGTCATTTTTAGAACAGCTTCTTCTAGTGATAATCGCTTTCTTTTTAACACATATTCTGCTATGATTTTTGCAAAAGAACCATATCCTCTTGGGTGACGCATAGTCGGACTCCCATCTGAACAAATCATCACTTTGGGATGTGCTATAATTTCTTCTTGTAGTTCCTCATCCATAATAAAATAAGCACCTGACGCTCGATTTGGACCAATGCCTAATAGCACTTTTTCATAAGGTAAACCTTCTTCTTTACTAACTTGTGCTAATGTTTTTCCTGCATAGGGAGCCGTACCAAATAGGGTAGCTGCTGGACCATTTCTATCTATAATCTTTTGCTTTAAAAAAGCTAATAACTCTGCTCGCCTATTTTTTACCACTTTTTTATAGTCATTTGGTGCCTTTGCCCATTTTGGAAACACTATCCCAATTCCGGTGTAACTAGCGGTGTATGGATAAACATCTGCGGTGATGGACGGCCCCTCTTTTTTTGTGGTATTTAAGAGGGCTAATAATTCTTGTGCTCTCTTTTTTCCTTTTCCATAAACAGATTTCATATGCGAAACTTGAACATTGCAATATGCTCCTTGGCGCAATAATTCCTGGATAGCACTTTCTATTTCCGTATCGTCTTCATTTCGGATATGACTCATTATTAATCCATCATTCTTTGCTACTATTTTAGCTAATGGAATTAATTCTTTATCGGTGGCATAAGTCCCTGGGGTATATTCTAATCCTGTAGACATTCCAAATACTCCTTTGTCAAAGGCAGCTTGTAGTAATTCTCCTTGTTTATTTATTAAAGCGGTATCTGGATTTTTTTGAAAATTAATACCTGAGGTTCTGCGTAATGTTCCGTGTCCTATGAACATGGCGATGTTAACTCCTAAGTTTTGTTGTCGGACTTGGGCTGTCCAGTTTGATAGATAATTTTTGGGACTGCTACCGTCCTGCCCTAAACAAATAGTCGTAACACCCATTGCCAAAAAGTTTTGAAATAAAGGGGTTGCCATTGGGTCGCCATGCGCATGTGTATCGATAAAACCTGGAGTGATTACTTTTCCTTTGGCATCAATCGTTTTTTTGACTACTAGTTTATTGGTATCCACTTTCCCAATAAAAGCAATAGTATCTGCATTAATCAATAAGTCCGCTGCGTAAGCGATTGAGCCTGAACCGTCTACGATTTGTCCATTTTTGATTAGGATATCAAATGGAGTGTTTGTTTGTGTTAAAAGTTGTTCGAATGGAGTAGGAGCGGAAGGCTTGCTTTGACAGCTAATTAGTAGGATGAATAGGATAAATAGGTAGGGCTTTTGCATTTTAATAGGTTTGTAACTGCAAATCATACATCTGATATCATAAATTATACCTCATAAATCCTCTTATTTTTAAGGCAAACAAGATGGATTTATGGTGTATGATTAGGGATGTTAAATTATTTCTCTTAACACCCCTAGTGTATGATTTAAAATTTCTGATTTCTGATTTGGGTCCTATAGATAGAGCAGCGGGTGTTATAATTCCGTCAATGTTCCCTTAGGCAAGGTCTCCAAAACTTGAATATCCGTCAATGCATATTTTCCTCGACCGCCCGATAATTTTATCAATCCATGCTGTTCATACCCTTCCCAAGGAATTTGGAAACGAGGTTTTTCATCATTAGCATCTGTATAAAAATCCCATTGAGTGACTAAGCGGCTTGTTTTATCTACATAAACCAAATACTTATTGTCGGGCGTTACTCCTACATTTTTGAAAGTCATTGCTAACACATCTGCTTTGGCTCCTGCTTGGGTCATATCTTCACCAACATATTTTAGTGTTACCCCTGAATCCTTTAATTTGAAAGGCATCACTAACCAATAAGCGTCATTAATCCAATGTGCTTTGCCTTTTTGTGCCAATACACCCATTCTTGGGTGGTCTGCATTAATCAAAGTATCTCCAAGCATTGCTTTACCTTTCATAGTGTGGATATTCATTAAAATGCTTCGACTTTCTTTAACATAATCTATTCTAATATCTCCGGTCGTTTTGTCCCAAGTATGTTCTCGAGAACCGAAGAAATTAAATTTGATATATCGTGTCTTATCATAATTTTGACGACCGCCCATTGCTTCCATCACTTCATCTGCGATGGCAATGGCTTTGGTATCAGAGTTGGCTGTATCAAAACCTGCTGCGGGTGGATTGCCTTTGGTTAATAGATTTTTAGAAGCACTGCACGCAAAAAGAGACAAAATGGTGAATACAAAGAATAAATTTTTCATAGGTATGTGATGAGGAGAAAAAATAATGTTTTTAATGATTTTACAAAACTACGAAATAGCTGTTAATATTTATTCCCCAAACTATACTGTAAGGAAGTTAAGGGAATTGGTAAAATTAAATCAAAATATATAATTATGCATCAGTTCTCTTTTTCGTAAAAGTGATGAGTGATTATTAATTAGATTAAGCACTTTGGCTCAACGTATAATCCAGTTACCAATCACTAGTATTTCATGCAAAGTTTAAAGACGTTATTAACTTTTAAAGTACCCCTTGTTTTTTCAACCATTTTAGCCCTTCTCGTTTGGTTAAAGGGGCAAGGTCATTATTTTCTATAAAGTCAACCACTAATTCCCAATCTGTCCTAGAATATTCTCTTAAAAACCAACCTGAAGCTTTCTGAATAAAAAACTCTTTGCTTCCTTTTAACTGCAAAATGTATTTTAAGGCTAAATCAATATTGGTATGCTCTTTATATTTCAATTGGAAAATAATGGCGGTTCTTTGTAACCACATATTATTAGAGGCCATCCAATTGTCGGGATAAGTTGGAATGATTTCTGGAAATCGTTTGCCCAAATGACCAACATGTCTATTGGCTAACATATCTACCGTGTCCCACCATGATTTAGTGATAATCAATCGCTCTAATGTTTTGAGGAAATCAAGGTCTACTTTTTTGATATGTTTATCAATTAGGTCCATCGCGAAGTGCTGCATTTCTCGATGCTTGTCTGCCCATAATAAATCCACTAAATCTTCTAGTTGGTCAAGTGTAGGCATGCCATATTCCTGAATAATCGCTTTTTGTATCGTTCTTCGTATCGGCGCTTTAATGCCATAAAATTCAAATTTATGGCGCATATATTTTGCCATTTTTGCGGCTTCTGTTGGATTCCCATTTTCTGCTAAATGGGTAGAAATTATTTTATAGTACTCTTTTGTAGGAAGCGACATGAAAAATTACTTTATTTGCTGTAAATATCTTTGTACATTGTAAATTAAATTCTTTTGTGTTTTACCGAGGCTATTTTGAAATTTAGCAAGGCATTTTTTGAAGGGATAGCCCAGCTATCGCTGATGAAAATAACGCAGATAAATTTTAAAAGAGATAGTCAAAACCTATTCTACTGAACAACAAATTAATCTAATGTTTAATTTTTTGTAAATCAATCTTTTGAAAAAAATCAGAACTAGATGCTGACTAGATGTCCTTTTCTTTTTTCTTCGATAAAAAAGAAACAAAAAATCAAGTCAAAAAAAA
>CALJVJ010000384.1 GCA_937974625.1 uncultured Saprospiraceae bacterium | reverse complement strand
CCACTTTTTTTACCAAATTCAATTCCATACATTCTCTCTTTTACCTCTGGCACTGTTTCTATCAATTGTTGATTCCATTTCATAGTCGACCCCTCTTCTATTAAAAATTCATAGGTATTATTATTCATTTCTATGGAATCTGCTATAATTTGGGCTGCACCAAAGGCTGCTTTTTTTTGAAAAGCGGTAAACGCTAATCTATTTTGCGCCAATAAAGATTTATCAATTTCTAAAATAGATTGGTCTTTACTCGCTATGGCAATTTCACAATTTTTGATAATACAATTGGTTGCCCTCATTTCACTCCCCTCCCCTGCACTCAACCCCTTGTCTCCTGCTGCATTGATGACTACGTTTTCAATTTCAATTTGGCTATCAGAAATATCAATTGCATCATTTCCAATATCGCTAAAGAAGCTATTACTCACCTTTCCACTAATAAAATCTCCATCAAAAGCATCCGCATAAATATCAGAAAAGATGGTATTATCTAGCTCAAAATAACTATTGATAATATTCAAAGCATCTTCGCATCTGTTTTTTGAAAAGGCACTATGTTGAATTTTGACAGGAGCTTGGTAAAAATTGACGGCTCCACTAATCACCCAGCCGGGCTTTCCCGAATTGGATAATTGAGTAAACTTACAATGCTGTATTATAGAGGTATCTTGTGTGTTTAAGACCAACATGCCGCCACCAATATTACTCGAAGAGAAAATTTCTACTGGTGCCGATTTATTCCCTATCATGCGTATTGGTGAAAAAGATATGATATTGGCATCTGGATGCTGCAAATCAATTCTTGTTCCTGCATGCATTAAAAAAGTATAGCCTTTTGGAATAATCAAAGGTTTTCTGAGTTGCCACAGTCCTTGCTTACAAGTAATGGTGCGATTGGCTTCATCAATGACTAAAAAAGGATATTGGTCTACATTCGCTTGTTTTTTTAACTGTATCGCATTGCTTGCATCGATACCCTCATCTGACCAAGGTAAGATGGTGGTTTCTTCTATTTTATCCGAACCGACTATTTGGTAAACGACTACTATTTTATCCAAGTCTTTGGTGTATTCAAAGTTAGCCTTACGCTTCTTTTTATTGACAAAAAGCCGCTGATAGGCTTTTTCTAAAGTGAAATCTATCGTTGCTCTAGCTTTTCCACTTATTATAGATTGACCTTTAGTATTCCCAAAATCACGACCATCTTTGAGTTTCAACCCAATAATTTGTATCGGAAATTTTCGGTGATTCTCTACACTCAATTGAAATTGTTGGGCTGTTTGACCTTTAAAAAAAACATTTAGGGAATTGACTGGTCGCAATAATTGTTGAATGACGTATTGATTGTGGTGCAAAACTTTCTCATCCCAACTATAATCGGGGAAATAGTCTTTTAGTAGTAATATCTTTTCTTGTAGTTGTGGAAAACTCAGTACTTTTTTTACATATTCGTCTCGACTAACTACTGTCAATGCTTCCGCATAGGCTTGCATATAAGTGGCATCTTCCTCTGCATTTTTGTACAAATACGGATAATACGTTTTTACCCCTGCATTGGCATCAAAACCGACCGGTTCCAACAACCCCGAAACTGGATTATAATATACTCGGTAGTTATGCGCCAATAGTGCGTGGTCTGCTCCTAATAGGTTGCAAATAGCGTTATACTTGGCTAATAATTGGATATTAAAAACTTCACTGATTTTCTTTCTGCCCGTAACATAATCTTTGAACAGCGCTCGTCCAAGTACCAACTGGTCAGCTAAATTGGGGTCTTCAATAACACTTGCCTCGCCAAATGGTAAAATTTTGGCTTCCGGATAATTGAAATTTTTCATATACCCCAATGCACTGGCTTCTAAAGTAGATTTTGAAAAATTCGCTCTTTCTTCCCAGAGTGGGTCTTCGTCGATTTTTAAGATAATCCCTAGTTTTCGTTGATTTCGCTCTATCGTATATTTATCAAAAAATTCTTCTAATGCATATGCTCCCAATGCTTTAATCGTATTTCCACCAACCGCTTGTATTTCTAATTCTACTTCTACAAAATGATACTGCAAATTTAGAATTCCTGCCTCTTGGAGTAATTCGTGAAATAACCATTCTCCAGCATAGTTTCTCGTTTTTGGATGATGTAAAGAAAATTTTCGCATCCCCATCATCGCCTTGTCTTTGGCTAACTTCACCCGAAAAGACCAATTTTTGCCTTCTAAGTGGTCTGTCCAATCTCCTTTTAGCCGAATTTCACTCTTTACCGTTTGGTCTTGAAAACTGATTTTTGCCGATACCAAATCTGCCTCATCTGTCAATAATACTTTAGTATCGAGTGCATCGGCTCGTTTTTTCTCTAATTGGGCATAATCTTTTGAGGATAGCGTGATTCTTAATTTAGGTAAAGGTGTTTGATTAATAGGATAAATTTCTCCTTTTGAAAGTGGTGTGGATGCTGCAAAAAAATCAAAAGTGTACAAAAAAACTTGCGCCTTATTTTTATCTAAAATAAAGATATTTAGTCCCCTTTTTTTCGATTCAATTTTTTTATCGGCTATAGTTAGTTCGCTAAAAATTCCTTTTTGGAATCCCCCACTACTTATTGCTGTGTTCCCATAACTAAGCTTTACGGACTCCGAATCGCTAGTCTTTTCTTTTACCAACATCCCTTTTTCAACAACTCCTACATAAGCCGCTCGAAAAGCTAATTTACTTAATACCCTTCCGTTCTTTTTGGCAAAAAAGGCCCTTGTTGGTTCGGTTAATTTATTGGCGGCATCATCATTTGCACTGATAAAAATCTGGTGGTCTCGATACTTATCAAATAAGGTTTGAATGGAAATAGCCTCCTTTATATCAATCGTTGATTCGGACATTTTTACTCGTGCCGATAGCCAATTAAACAGCAATCCACTACCAATGACTGCGACTAATAGCAACAAAAGATACCAGATTTCTTTTAGCCCATGACTGTTAGGAGATTTTTTTATATCCATAAATTAGGCTAATTCTATAAAGCTAAAGGAGATATTGGGATAGGCTAACTGTAACTTATCTTTGGCTGTCAATAAGGCGTTAATATTTTCAAAATGTATCGAAAAAGCAACTTCCGCTATTTCAGGTGTTTCTTCGATTCGATTCAGCGCTAACTGGGTAGCTTGTGCTTCTAATAAGCTAATTATCGCAGGTAATTCCTTTTTACTGGACGCATCCAACTGTAAAATTAGATTTTGCAAGGTATCACTTGCCCGTTTTCGATTCAATAAAATAATTACTGCCGCAAGGCAAAACGTTCCCAAAACCGTTACTGCTAACTGTCCTGCCCCAATACCTAAACCAATCCCAATTACCATAAAAAAATAGGCTAATTCTTCTGGTTCTTTAATCGCTGTTCTGAAACGAACGATGGATAAAGCGCCAACCAATCCCAAAGAAAGGGCTAAGGAAGATTTTACGATAGTAATGATTAACATCGTCGTCAATGCAATTAAGACAAAGTTTCGAGATAGGGCTTTTCTATTAGAGAGCGAATTGCCAAATCGCACATAGCAATATCCTATGATAAGGGATAGAATAGTGGTCAGTAATACCTTTATCAAAAAAGCGGCTAAATCAATAGATTCGCTTTCCCCTGTAAAAAGGTTTTGTAAAAATTCTAATTCTTTGTTCATAAATGAATGTCAAATGATTTTGGCAAAGATAGAAAAAGGTAGAAACTCTTATAGTTTTTCTAAATCTTCAAAATACCAGACTAAATCTGTAGGTTTTTCTGATAATTCTAAGATGAGGCCTTTATTCCCTTCTTGGCCAAAATCAATCCCTGAAGCTAAAAAATGAATGCCTTCTGCTGTGGTATAATCGAAGGTTTTTGCTTTAAATCCTAAATCTCCCGCAATACAAAACACCTCAATGCCCTTATCTTTTACTTTTAATAATTGCGGATAAATGTCAGTATAAAAATTATTTGGCTTGATGCAATAACTACAATTTCCTACATGGCCATTGGACACCTCATCAATCATTGATTCTAATATTGGATGATTGTACATCCAAAGTAAATTATGCGTTAAAACAATTAGGTAGGAGGTGTTTTCTAGCGTATCTGCAACGTTTTCTATCAAGGCTAATTGAGGACCTATAATTTGACCATTATCTAATTGGTCATCTAATACTAAAAAAGTTAATGACTTGTATTGCCATTGATAGAAAGTAGGCCTTTTGGTATACTTCTCCACTAATGCTCGGTTATCAACATCATGATTTCCTAAAGTCCACAAGGTACTTTCTTTGCCAAAAGAGAACAAATTATCCCAAACCTGCATCGTCCTTTCTTCAGCCGTCGTATACCCATCTATATCTCCTCCAAGGCATAATACACCATAAGCCGAAAAATCTGTATCTCGTATTTCTTTTTCGATGAATCCATCTGCTCGCCCTCGAGTATGGGCAAGATGTACTATTTTATTAGCTTTATCTACCGTTTCTGTTTCGGGTATTTCGACCGATTCCACACATGCTATTAGGAGAAACAACCCACAAAGTGAGAAATATTGATTAAATAATTTCATTTCGTTTGGGAATTTTGTTTTCTAGGATTTCACAAAAGTAATCGAATATCAAGTTATAACTTGATATTCCATCTTCAAAAGCATTTTTTAACATTTTTATGATTACCTTTGGTTAAACAGGGTGTGAAAATTGACTTTTTTTTAAAACCCTTTCAAATTAACTTTTTTTGACCTAAGACGGTTTTAGTAATATGCCAAAACTATACGACAATCACGGGAGAATTATTAACTACGTCCGGTTAGCGGTTACCGACCGATGCAATTTGCGATGCTTTTATTGTATGCCCGAAGAAGGCATTAAATATGTGCCTCAAAAATCGCTACTGACCTATGAAGAAATGGAACGAACCGTCCGTTTACTGGTCAGTATGGGCATTAATAAAGTGCGGATTACAGGTGGAGAGCCCTTTGTACGTAAGAATATGATGGCTTTTTTGACGACTTTGAGTCAAATTGATGGACTTCAAAAAATCAACCTGACCACTAATGGAACGTTGACCGCACCATTGATTCCTGATTTAAAAAAATTAGGTATCAATTCTATTAATTTAAGTTTGGATTGTTTGGACAAAGCACGCTTTTTTGAAATAACTCGTCGGGATGAATTCGATAATGTAATGGGCACTTTTCAGCAATTACTAAGTCATGGCATTGAAACTAAAATCAATGCGGTCGTCATGGAAGGTAAGAATATTCAAGACTTAATTCCAATGGCCCAATTAACTAAAGACAATCCTGTCAGTATTCGATATATTGAAGAAATGCCTTTTAATGGTGAAGGCGCGCATTACCAAAAACTGACTTGGAATCATAAAAAAATCTTAGCACACTTAAAAACAACTTTTCCCGATATTCAAAAATTACCTGACCCGCCTAACTCTACTGCTCAACATTATCAAATACCGGGTTACAAAGGCAACATAGGGATTATCGCTGCTTTTAGTCGTACTTTCTGTGGCTCTTGTAACCGAATTAGAATTACGCCTAAAGGCATGTTGAAGACTTGCCTTTACGATGATGGCGTCTTTAATATTCGAGATATTATTCGCTCAGGAGCAACCGATACCCAATTACAAGATACCTTTATGGAAGCTTTAGGCAATCGGGCTAAAGATGGATTTGAAGCAGAAAAGAAAAGAAATTTTGGATTACCTATCACTGAATCGATGGCTTCTATTGGTGGTTAATGACGCATCCTCGCTGAGTATAAAAAAATAAATCACTCACTTTTACATAAAAAAATAATTTTAATTCATAAAATATGTTTTTTACATCTCTATAAAGCGTTATCAATCTTTGTCTTAAAAAGCCCTTTCTGCCTCCATATTTTTACTATCTAAAAATTCGACTTTATTTGCCAATTTAGCATAATTATTGTTTGATATAATTATCAGCTGCCTTCCAAATATTCCCTTCCCTCCTTACTGCAACTTGAACCCCATAATTCCATCTATGACAATAAACACTTTTCTTCAAAATTTATGCAATAAAGGAATTACGGCAGATTTGTCCTTAACCGAAAAACGGATGACTCGTTTTGTCAACTTCTCCTTAGTCTGTTGCTTGGTCTTTTGTTTCCTATGTACTATTATAAATTTGGTGTTAATGGGATGGCAAGAAAGTATATTTCCTGTTGTTTTCTTCCTGTTATTCTCTGTTGGATTTCATTATCAACAGCGTCAACAAATTCATATTACTAAATTACTCATTCTAGGTATCACTAATTTTGGAATTATCCTTTGCTGCTGGTTATTTGGGCTTAAAGGGTATCCTTACTTTCTATTTTTATTAAGCTTTAGTGCGGGAATGGTATTTTATCCCCGAAAAAAACACCAGATTCTATTACTTTTTATTCAAATAATTCTCTTAGCACTTACATTGGGTTTAGCTCCCTTTATTACTCCGATTATGGAAGTACCTCGTCCATTCTTATTCGGTGTTTTGACTTTTATGTTTGTATTATTTCTATTCTTCTTTATCATTTTTACCTATACACAAGCTAATGAACTTTTCGAAACGCAGACTAATGAATTAGTCCACTCTTTAAAAGCTCAAAAAGGACAAATTGAACAACAAAGTGATGCGCTTAAATCATTTAACAAGCGTTTACAAAAAGAAATAGAAGCTAAAAATATAATCGAAGAACAGTTAAAAAAATCCAATGAACAGCTCAAAAGGTTTGTTTACGTGGCCTCTCATGATTTGAAAGAACCACTTCGGTCTATCGGAAGTTTCTCTTATTTATTAAATAAAGAATTAGCTGAAGATTTAAACGAAAACAATAAAGCCTATCTAGATTTTATAACAAGTGGAGTTAACAGAATGTCTGTCCTTTTAGACGATTTATTATCCTACTCTAAAGTAGAAAATGCCACCGATTTTCCAAAAACGACTATTAATTTAAATCAACTAATTGCAAATTTAAAGGCAAATTTGACTAGTCTAATTAAAAGCAGTAATGGGACGATTCTAATTGAAAAAGAACTTCCTGCGATTTATGGTTCTACTACTCAAATCCATCAACTTTTTCAAAACCTAATTAGTAATGCATTAAAATTTAGAGGTAAAAACCCTCCACTTATTAGCATTGCTTGGGAAGAATCAGCAGATGAGTATACCTTTTCCGTTCGAGACAACGGCATTGGTATTCCAAAGAAATTTCAGGCTAAAATTTTTGATGCTTTTCAACGGCTTGATAAAAACAAATATGAAGGTTCTGGTATTGGGTTGGCCACTTGTAAATCCGTCGCCAAAAATCATAATGGCAGGATATGGCTTACTTCTGAAATAGATAAAGGAACAACCTTTTATTTTACCATTCCTAAAGTAAGTATAGAAGCATAAACGATTACTCTAAAGCCTCTTTTATTTTCTCTAAAATTCCTTGAGCTTGTTGGTCTACAATTCCCTTCACGAAAGAAGCGCCTAATTTAAAAATACCTTTAAGTTTAAAATTTAAACGGATTATTAACTCGGTTCCTCCTGCGCTTTCTTCCAAATCTAAATCTGCTCGAATAGGAAAAATGCTCTCTAAGGTCTGAGCAGCAGTATGTTTATTTTCTTCAAATTCTATGACTTGATAAGTTGTTTTTAGTCTACGTCCCGCAATGTTTGCTACTTCAATATATCGACTACCTTTTTTGATTGGTCCTTTATCCAACATAATAACTTCCTCCAATGCCGGAATATAAGATTTTCGGTTATCGACATCCATCAAGTAAGTAAAAATGGCGGAAGGCGTTGCTTTAATGAAGATAGATTGTTCAGAAGTCATACTTTATCTTTTGGTGATTTTAAGGTATAAACACAAAAGACACTCAATGGTTTTACTGGATATTATCTCCGACTAATCATTGAAAATAAAAAAGCCTAATCCCCCTGGGTCACAAAGTATCACATTATCAACAATTCCCTCTTTATTGAAAACCGTAATTTCTTCGGCAATGGGTATACCTGCTGCTCTAATCTTTTGAATAATTGGTAAGTTTTTTCCACCATTAAAAAAGGTTAAACCTGGATTGAAGAATAAATGCGGACAGACCATCGGTTTCATAATACTTATCCCAACACTACTCCCATTTTCAAAAGCTATCCAGCCTTGTTCGATTCCCCCCATTGTTTTTTTATATCCTAGCGTTTGCCAAAATTTGATAGTGCGGTCTATATCTACTGCTTCGATACTTAAGCCAGCGAAATTCCCTGGAACAGCGGCCGATACTCCCTTCAATCCATACTTACCTTCCAATGCCCCCTTCATTAAATAGACTTTCACTCCATTTGGGTCACTGATAAGGTGTCCTCCTTCAAAGTCAAATACTGTTGTTATTTCTTTTAGTTGTTCAATGGTTGCCGTCCAATCCTTTTGGTATAGTTTCAAACCTGTTCTAGCAGTATTTTCAGGATTAATTTCTAATAGAAATTTCCCATCAGTAAAAATGGTTGGACTGTCTGCTGATAATTGTGTAAACGCCAATTTTTGATAGTAGGCTTTACTTGCAATTAGATTACCTGTACAAGTTTGTATGATGGCTGTTGGTTTATTCATCCTTATTTATTTTTATTTTTTAATAAAATTCTGAATCAAGCAAACATATTTAAAGAACAGGTACTACCTAAATTAATCCTTTTGTCAAAAATAATATTCCCTTACTACTTTGTCCGTTTTTACTACTTTTTTTTCCTATTTTGTCGCAATTTAAAAAATCTAAAAATCAAGCTCATGCCTTCATTAAATTGGTTTATGCTTCCCGTTGCAGCTTTCGTCCCTCTAATCATTGGGTTCATTTACTATCACCCAAAAGTTTTTGGAACTAGATTAGCTAATCTAACGGATAAACCTATCGACCAAATATTGGGTAATAGAACTCCAGGTCGACTTATTCTAATTTATGTATTTAGCCTTTTTTGGGCCTATTTGCTAACCTTTGCTTCTGTGCATCAGTCTGCTATTTTCCAATTGTTTTTTATGGACCCTAGCCTTGCAGATGCCAATCATGAATACAATCAATTTATCAATGAATTCATGTCTACATACGGAGAACGCCATCGGTCTTTTGGTCATGGACTTATTCATGGTGCTGAAAATGGATTGTGTTGGGGTATTGGCTATTTAGGCATCACCACCATTCTACAAGGCAAACCTTTAAAACCGATGTGGATTCACCTTGGTTTTGGTATCCTTTGTTGTAGCTTAATGGCAGGATTGATTTGTGAATTTTTATAATAGACTTACTACCCTGCTAGCATACACATTGAACAAGTTCATTCGACCCCTTCTAAATAAATAGCATTCTAAATAATTGACAATGAATAAATTACTATTAAGCGCTTCTTTAATCCTACTCCTCTTTACTGCCTGTAAAAATACAGACAAAAGAGATTTAACGGGTGAATTTACGCTAGAAAAAGGATTCCATATCAAAGCTGTAGCTGCTGAACCGCTTTTAACCTCCCCTGTGGAAATTGAATTTGATGAAAGTGGTAGAATTTGGGCAGTGGAAATGACGGGTTATATGCGGGATGTTGATGGCTCAGATGAATATTTGGCAGATGGAAAAATTTCGATTCTAGAGGATACTGATGCCGACGGGGTCATGGATAAAAAAACCATCTTTTTAGACGAATTGGTTTTACCCAGAGCTATCGAATTGGTGCATGGAGGTTTATTATACGCAGAACCACCAAATTTATGGTGGGTACCTATCGAGAATGACCAGCCTGGAAAACGTCAATTGGTAGATTCCTTATACTCCGTTGGTGGGAATGTAGAACACGCGCCCAATGGCTTATTATACAATATCGATAACTGGATTTATAGCGCTAAAAGTGACCGTCGCTACCGTTTTAGAGAAGGAAAATGGGAAATGACGCCAACTCATTCCAGAGGCCAATGGGGTATCAGTAATGATGATGCAGGTCGGTTGTATTATAATAATAACAGTAATCCAATTTTTGGAGACTTTCTCCCCTCTAATCAGGTGAATGCCAATCCTTTTTTGGATAGCAAAAATATTGAAAAACAAAATTTATCCCCATCTCGTCGCTTCTATCCTGCTCATCCGACACTGATTAATCGAGGGTATAGTGAAGGTGCTTTTGATGAGAATGGTAGAGTTAAAACCTTTACCTCTGCTTGTACCCCACATATTTATCGAGGTAGTCAATTTAGAAAAGATTATTATCAGCAAGCATTCGTTTGTGGGCCTGAAGGCAATTTGGTTAAACGCTACGAATTGAAGCATGAACAAGGGAAAATTGCTGCAATCCCAACAAGTGAAGGCAGTGAGTTTTTAGTATCAATGGATGAAACTTTCCGCCCTGTCAATTTAAATAATGGACCAGACGGTGCTTTGTATGTGGTCGATATGCGCAAAGCAGTCATTCAGCACAGTGCTTATATGACCAGTTATTTGAAAGAATTGATTTTGAAAAATAAAATGGATACGTTACCTCTTGGTGGACGGATTTTCAGAATAGCTGATAGTACTAATTCCGTCAAGCCCATTCCAAACTTAAGTGGGCTAGCACTCAAAGATTGGGTTCCTTTTTTAGATTCCAGAAATGCTTGGCAACGAACCGTCGCTCAGAAAAATCTAGTTTTTGGGAACGACAAAGACTTAGTCCCTGCTATTACCAAATTAGCCAAATCTGCTAAACGGTCAACAGGTCAAATTCAGGCGCTTTGGACCTTAGAGGGAATGGGCGAAATCACACCTGATTTATTGGCGAGTATTCCTACGGATAACCCCGAAGTGTTTTCTCAACTCATTTTAGTTGCCAAAACTATTCTAACCGAAGCCAATGCCAATGATTTAGCGCCAATTTTTGCGAAAGCATTAGATGGCAAAAATTATGATAATCATTTGCAATTAGCTCATACGATTGGGGCTATTGAAAATAAATCTTGGCTGATTTTAGCACAAATGTATGCGGATGACCCCATTATGTCAGAAGCCTTAGTGAGTAGTATTGGTGGAAAAGAAGCAACCGTTTTACCTATCATGCAACAGTATAAAGCAGAGAGCTATATCAACACTATGCTTTTAGAAACGATTGACAATCAAGCCAATGACAAACGAAAAGAATTAATTGCCAGCACAAGTGACCAAACAGATAATAGAACGAGAGGTTTTGAACTCTACCAAACGTATTGTGGGACTTGTCATGGCAATGATGGAAAAGGGATTGAAAACTTAGCCCCTCCACTTTACCAATCAGAATATGTCGATGGTCCACCAGAACATATTGCCTTAGTCATGCTCAATGGTTTACAAGGACCGATTACTGTGCATGGAGAAATTTATGAAGGGGCGGCAGTAATGCCCGGCATCAAACAAAATCCAGACATCTCGGATAGAGATATTAATGATATTATTGCTTTTCTTAAAAATGGCTTTACCAGTAAACCCGTATGGTTTAAATTTAATGAATCGGTGATTGCCAAACTTCGAGCAGAGACTGCCGATAGGGATGAAATGTTTACGGAGGAAGAATTGAAGGCTTGGCCACTTGATTAGTAGCGTACCGACGAACCTGCCCGCTACGCATTCAGGCGGGTTCATTCGTCGCTTGTATCTTATTTTAATACGACGAATGAATTCGTCGGTACTCACGAACTACCAAAACATGAATCAAAACGACGAAATATTCCAAAAAGCACAATCAAGTGGTTTCTTTGGCAAACTGCTTTATTATACTCGATTAAGTGGACCGGGATGGGTGCAAGCAGCCGTTACCTTAGGTGGGGGCACCTTGGTTGGTGCACTCTATTTAGGCGTAGTTGGCGGATACCAATTTTTATGGTTACAGCCTTTAGCAATGCTCTGTGGCATCATCATGCTTTCAGCGATTAGCTATGTGACTTTAAGTAAGGAGAATATAGAAGACCGACCGTTTGAATTAGCCAAAAAGCATATTTCTCCGATGCTGGCTTGGGGTTGGTTGATAGCCACCGTTATTGCAGATGTGGTCTTCTGTGCCGCCCAATTTGCCCTTGGAGCAGATGCGATTCAAGGTAATTTAGGCGGAGCGAATCTACCTCCTTTTTTAATCACAGGTGGGTTGTTTATCGTCGCCTTTTACTTGATTTGGCTCTTTTCTGGCGAAGGAAAGGCTTCTAAAGTTATTGATAATGTCATCAAGGCATTGGTTGCCCTTATCGTCTTAGCTTTTATGGGTGTTGTCATTACGCTCGCTTGGAATAATGCTATCAATTGGAGCGAGTTACTAGGTGGGCTTATTCCTGATTTTTCTGCCCTGTTCCGTCCAACAGAAAGTTATACCCCAAGTATAGCAGCAGCAGGTGAATATGGAGACTTTTGGAACACTTACATTGCAGATAGTCAACGAAATATTATCATCGGTGCTTTCGGAACGGCAGTCGGTATCAATATGACCTTCCTTCTCCCCTATTCGTTGATGAAAAAAAGATGGGGAAAAAAGCATAGAGAACTCTCTCGTTTTGATTTGGCTTTAGGTCTATTGATTCCTTTTATCTTGGGTGCTTCGGCATTAATTGTATCTACGGCATCTCAATTTCATGCTAAAAAAGATGGGATTGTTAGTGAAGCGGCGTATCACCAAGTTTTGGATGCTCGTTTGAAAGCGGAACATAGTGACTTTGCTACTTTTGATGCGAATAAGGTCGCACAAATTAGGCAAGCGGCGCCACAAGTGGATAAGGATTTATCGGTGATGCTAGCCAAACGAAATGCGAATGATTTAGCCAATGCTTTGAAACCATTTCTGGGCAATTGGTCACAACTTATTTTTGGTATCGGGATTTTGGCAATGGCGCTGAGTACTATGCTTGTCCACATGATGATGAATGGCTATGCTATCAGCGAAGCATTCGGTCAACCGGGACAGCGGAAGCTCTTTTTAATCGGTGCGGTGATGCCTGCTATTGCGGGTTTCTTTTCGCCTTTGCTCTGGAATGGCGCAGCAAAAACGGCATTGGCTGTTCCTGCTTCGGTTATAGCTACGACCCTCTTACCAATTGCTTACCTTATCTTTTTATTATTAATGAATTCTAAAAAAGCATTGGGAGACGAATTGCCTAAAAATAGAATATTGGTCAATATTTTAATGATTGGTGCTACGGGTATTGCTACTTTTGCTTCGATTTGGGCTTTATTAGGAAAGTATCAAAGTGCCAATGTTTATGACCATCAATTTGGCTTGGTGGGCTTGATTGGCTTGCCGATTTTGGCTTTGATTGGGATTGTTAGTTTTATGCGGAAGGAGGCGAGTTGAAATTAGTGATGAGTGATGAATTATGAGTGATGAATAGCGACATTGAGGAGGGAATATATTATAGAACTTTTGATAAGGAACGATATTAAATTAGTTTATGCAAACATTCGGAATTATAGGAGGTGGCATGATTGCCAATTTTCATGCCCAAGCTATTCAAGCAATGGAAGAGGGGCAATTAGGGGCTATCTATGCCCGAAATCCACAGAAAGCAGCTGCACTAGCCCAAAAATTTAATTGTAAAGGCTATCATCAATTAGCAGATTTATTAGCAGATAAAAGTATTGATATCGTAACGATAGCAACGCCTTCTGGTGCGCACTTGGAGCCTACCATTGCAGCTGCCAAAGCAGGCAAACACGTCGTCTGTGAAAAACCCCTAGAAGTCACGCCTGCGAGAATTGAACAAATGATAGCGGTCTGTGCTGAACAAAATGTCGTTCTAGCGGGTATCTTTAATAGGCGCTTTAATTGGGCGATGCAAAGTTTTAAAAAAGCTATTGACGATGGTCGCTTTGGCAAATTGACGATGTGTGATGCTTATGTCAAATGGTATCGAACCCAGGAATATTATGATTCGGGTGCTTGGCGAGGTACTTGGCAGTTAGACGGCGGTGGTGCATTGATGAATCAATCTATTCATACCATTGACCAATTAATTTATTTAGCTGGCCCTGTCAAACGCTTGTCAGCATCGACCACTTGTTTGATACACGAAGGCATTGAGGTGGAAGATACCGCCGTTGCTATTTTAGAATTTGAAAATGGCGCAAGAGGGGTGATTCAAGGAGCAACTTCTTGTTGGTCCTCTAGTGGACATCCTGCGGAAGTACACATTTGCGGAAGTGATGGCTCGGTCTTTATGAGCGATGAATCTTTCAGGGTTTGGGATTTTAAAACGCCAGCAGCCGAGGATGATTTTGTCAAAAATAATTTAATGGAAGGGGCGGATGTTGGATTGGGTGCGAACGACCCATCTGCTATCAATTTTGATGGGCATTTACGTAATTTTGAAGATGTGGTTAAGGCGATTGAATCGGGTCGAAAACCTTTGGTTACAGGCGAAGAAGGATTAAAAGCAGTACAGGTGATTGATGCAATTTATCGAAGTGCTAAAGAAAATGGTAGTTGGATTGAACTTTAATTTCATCCAATCTTTATATCTCTGACGCTAACCTTAATTATCTCTAAACCCTTTATTTTGTTTTCAAAACTAGTGCAAATACTTTTCTGGAGTTGTTTTTCTTTCTCGTTTTTATATGCTCAACCTAGTATTGAGTTGATAGAAATTGCAGCTGGATTTAGAAGTCCTGTTGATATTGCTCATGTAGGAGATGACCGCCTGTTTATTGTAGAACAAATTGGACGAATTCAAGTGATAGATGGAAATGGTCAAGTAGCAGCTACCCCTTTCTTAAATATTTCAAATAAAGTGCGATTTGGTGGAGAACGAGGGCTACTTGGTCTTGCTTTTCACCCAAACTTTGGGGATAACGGCTATTGCTACATCAATTACACCAATACAACAGGGGCTACTAGAATTTCTCGATTTACAGTGCAGGAAGGGACAACTACCGCTGACCCGAATAGTGAACTCATTTTATTGACCATTGAGCAACCTTATCCTAACCATAATGGGGGTGCTTTGGAATTTGGCCCAAATGGTTTTTTATATATTGCGCTTGGTGATGGTGGTTCATCTGGTGACCCCTTGAATGCTGGTCAAGACAACAATTTATTACTAGGCAAAATGCTCCGAATTGATGTGGATAATGGTACTCCTTATGCCATCCCAACTGATAATCCTTTTGTGAATCAATCGAATATTCGGCCTGAAATATGGATGACTGGTTTGCGGAATCCATGGCGATTTAGTTTTGATAGAGCCACAGATGATTTATGGATTGCAGATGTAGGACAAAATACTAGAGAAGAAGTTAATTTTATTCCTGCTGGGCAAGGGAAAGGACTCGATTTTGGCTGGCGATGTTTTGAAGGAAATAACAATTTTAATTTAAATGGCTGTCCAGGTGAAAATTCTTTTTATTTCCCCATTCATACTTATCCTACCATAGCATCGGTTGGAGAGTCCGTAACGGGAGGATATGTATATCGAGGAACGAAAAACCCAGACTTAACGGGGCATTATATTTATGGAGATTTTGAATCTGGTCGAATTTGGTCTCTTAATTTTGAAAATGAAGAATGGGTAAATCGAGAATTATTGAAAATTGGACTCCAAGAAATTAGTACTTTTGGAGAAGATGCTAATGGAGAATTATATCTTGCTGCTTATACTCAGGGGCGAATTTATCAAATCCAACAGCCCATAATTAGTGCTAATGAAAGCACTCTCCTTGCTTCATTACCAACGATATATCCTAATCCAAGTCAAGGTAAACTGACCATTCAATTAGCGTCAATTAACGAGATTAAATATCAGCTTGCAATTTTTAATACTAGTGGCCAAATAGTTCATATTCATCCAAGAAAAATTGGTCAAACCACAACTCTTGATATAAGTAATCTAAGGAAAGGAATTTATTATTTACGCTTTGCAACCAAAACAGGTACTATTAGCCAAAAATTGGTAAAAATAGGAAACAAAAAGTGACATAAGTATGAAATTAACAGGATTTACAGACGAAGCAGCCAGCGATTTAGCCGGTCAAATAAAAGTCACTAAAGCTTTGGGATGGGACTATCTCTCTGCTCGTATGATTGATGGCACCAATATCCATGACCTTTCGGAAGAAGCATTTGAACAAGTTTGCGACAAGCTAGAAAAAGCCGACATAAAAGTCGCTGAATTCGGAACCATGATTGGCAGTTGGGCTAAGACCATTGACTCTGATTGGGCATTAACTTTAGCAGAAATTGACCGATGTATTCCACGGATGCAACGATTAGGCGTCCAATATGCACGAGTGATGTCCTACGGGCAATGTGATTGGGGCAGCGACCAACAGGAACAAGAACGCTTCCGTCGCTTGCGAGTAATACATGCTCGATTTGCCGATGCAGGATTGACTGCCGTGCATGAAAACTGTATGAATTGGGGCGGATTTTCTGCTGACCATACCTTGCGATTATTGGAAGAAGTACCGGGCTTGAAATTGGTTTTTGATACGGGTAATCCTGTTTTTCAAAGAGACCGTTCTAAGCCTCAACCCTA
>CALJVJ010000383.1 GCA_937974625.1 uncultured Saprospiraceae bacterium | reverse complement strand
TTTGCTCAAGTAAATCATTGGGAAACAGTTGTTTATAATTCTGATACTTGGCGGTATTTTATTGGGAATAGTGAACCTCCTAGCATTTGGAATAGTCCTACCTTCAATGATGCTAATTGGTTGAGTGGTAGAGGTGGGATTGGCTATGGTGATGGTGATGACCAAACTATTATTGGGCCTGCCTATGCTTTGTATATTCGAACAAAATTTGACATCACCAATTTGGAGGCTATCCATACGGCTATTTTGCAAGCAGATTATGATGATGCCTATGTTGCTTATTTAAACGGTGTGGAGATTGGAAGAGCGAATATTACAGGCGTTCCCCCTAGATTTGATACCGAAACTGTGACGGACCACGAAGCTACTTTATACCAAAGTAATTCCGTTGAATCTGTGTTTTTAGAGGCAAACACCTTAGCAGGTTTATTGGTAGAAGGAGAAAATGTTTTAGCTATTTCTATTCACAATAGGTTTGGACCGGAGTCATCAGATATGACGGCCAACTTTTTCTTGACCTTAGGGATTAACGACACCTCCAATGATTATGGACCAACCCCTAGTTGGTTTACTCCACCTTCTTTTGATTCTACCTTGCCGATAGTTAAAATTTCTACGAATGGTGGGGTGCTAAATGGAGATAGCCAAATTGAAGGACAAATTGGAATTGTTAATAATCCGTCTGGTGAAAATAGTTTTTTTGATACGCCTAATGAGTATGCAGGAAATATCGGTGTAAAATACCGTGGACAATCTTCTCTTTGGTTTGCGAAAAAGAGTTTGGGGATTGAAATGCGGGATGAATTGTGGAATGATTTGGACACTAGTTTTTTAGATTTCCCAAAAGAAGAAGATTGGATATTACATGGTCCATACTCGGATAAATCCTTGATGCGCAACGTATTAACCATGCATTTAGCAAGGGAAATGGGACAATATGCTAGCAAAACCCAGTATGTTGACTTGTTTATCAACGGAGATTATCAAGGAATTTATGTGCTAATGGAAAAGATAAAAAGGGATAAGGATAGGGTAGACGTTGCCAAACTAAGAGATATTGATATTGATGGAGATGAATTGACGGGCGGTTATATTTTTAGAATTGATAAAGACGAAGCGCATTGGTTGTCAAGGTATAGTGTCTTTCGAGATGCTCGAAAATTAGAATATCAAATCGTATATCCTGATTTAGACAAAATTCAACCAGCACAATTCGCTTATATTCAAACCTATGTAGATAGCTTTGAAAGGGCGATGGTTTCTCCGAATTTAGTATTTGGCGGTAAATCATTTGAAGAGTATATTGATTTAACCTCTTTTGCAGAAGCTCATTTATTGAATGAATTGGGTAGAAATGTGGATGGCTATCGCTTAAGCAGTTATTTTCATAAACAAAAAGATAGTAATGGCGGTAAGATATTTGCAGGTCCCGTATGGGATTTTAATTTGGCTTTTCGGAATGCAGATTATTGTGATGGTGCGAATACTGAAGGTCTTATATTTTATAATTTATGTGATGGGGGTTATCCTTTTTGGTGGGATGTTTTATTAAAAAATCCTCAATTTCAATCCATTGTTCGTTGCCGTTGGGAAGAACTTCGGGCAGGTCCTTTTCATAAAGATTCTATTTTTACGTTTATTGACCAGCAAGTTGACATCATCGAACCTTCTTTGGCGCAAAATTTTGCAAAATGGAATGTGTTTGGCACTTATCTCTGGCCCAATCCTTTGCCTTTAGCTGATTCTCACTCAGAAGAAATTGCGCTTTTAAAAGATTGGTTATCAGATAGACTAACTTGGATGGATGCTAATTTAGCAGGTGATTGTAATACCACGGTTGGACTTTTCGATATAACAGTCAATGATGTTTTTATCATTATGCCTAATCCTGCCCATTCGCAGTTGCAGATAGCTTTTACTAAACCTATTAAGGGGCCAATTAATTCGATTTTTTTAATTAATGGACTTGGGCATCAATTTGATTTACCTTTTAATGGAGGCGATTTATTAATTGATATATCTGATTTTCCAACTGGGATGTATTTTGTTGGTATTGTGTTGGAAGGGAAGACTTATTTACAAAAACTGGTTATTGAGTAAAACTATCCAATATTTCTCTACTTTTATCCAATAAAACAACCTATTTCCATAAAAAATAGTAGATTTACCTCGATACAATTTTTACAATAAGCAACAGGGTAAGATTGCTTATTTAATAAAGCTAACTAAAAAAGAATTTCTATTATGATTTATGCACTTATTGCTTTAGTATTGATAGGTTTATACGTCGGAGGGATGTATAACAAATTGGTTCGTGCTCGGACGATGGTGGAAGAAGGATGGAGTGGAATTGATGTACAATTGAAAAAACGATATAATCTTATCCCTAACCTAATCGAAACGGTTAAAGGATATGCAGGGCATGAAAAAGAGACTCTGAATCAAGTGATTACTGCTAGAAACGCCGCTGCATCTGCTACTGGTGTAAAAGCAACGAAGGCAGCGGAACAACAACTACAAGCAGCGATGGCCAATATTTTTGCTTTAGCAGAGGCTTATCCAGATTTAAAAGCGAATACTAATTTCCTGCAATTACAAAATGAATTGTCTGCTATCGAAGGGGACGTAGAAAAAGCTCGCCGATATTATAATGGCACGGTTAGAGAAAATAACGTAATGGTGGAATCTTTCCCTAGTAATTTAGTCGCGAATATGTTTAATTTTTATCTAGCTGATTTCTTTGAAATTGATAATGAAGCAGAAAAAGCAGTGCCTAAAGTTAAGTTTTAGGGGTATCAAGTAGTTGTAAAGATAAACTAGTTTTTTTACCGCATAGTCACATAGTTTTATTTACATAGTAGACATAGTTTCATAAATTATAGTTAACAATCTAATTAGTAAAACTTTGCATTCTACTTGTTTTCACTAAGTGACTATGCGGGAAAAAAACATCTTTTCTTTAAAAATTTTCTAGATGAGGTTAATATTTTATAAGCTATCATTCCTGATAGTTGGCTTATTTCTTTTTCAGGGAAATGGAATCGCTCAAGGAGAGCGTATTTTGAACTATGAGGTAATGTTAGAAGTGATGACCAATCGTTCTATCAAAGTGAAAGAGGAGTTAACAGTCAATGTAACTGGTAAAGTCATTAAAAGAGGGATTACCAGAAGTCTTCCTAATACTCGAACCTTACAATCTGGTAAGGAAAAATCCGTTCGATATAAGATTCTTCGCGTGTTGAGAGATGGTAAACCAGAAGGGGTAAGTACTCGGACAGAATATGGCAATGAAGTCCTATACATTGGCAGAAGAGAAGTGATTTTACGTCCAGGACAATACCAATATACCATAGAATATGAGGTAGCGAATCAAGTGGAGCAATTGGAACAAATTGACGAAATTTATTGGAATCCTATTGGTCATGATTCCCAGTTTCCGATTGACCAAGCCTCTTGTTTGGTGAAATTACCTGCTGGCGCGAATCACCTTCAAAAGACCTGTTATACGGGAAGTTATGGGGCTAGAGCGAATAATTGTACCGTAAAAGAATTTAATAATGGCAATGAACTCTTTTTTCAAACTTCAGGATTAAAACCTAGAGAAGGGATGACTGTTGGGGTTGGATTTGAAAAAGGGATTGTTCAAGGACCTTCCTTTTTAGAAAAATATGGTTCTGCTTTATTATTAAGTATAGCTGCTTTAGGCCTATTAGGCTATTTTATCACCACTTGGAATAAATATGGTGTTGACCCTCCTAAACCAACCCCCTATCCATTATTTGCTTCTCCAGAAGGTTATTCGCCATCTTCTTTGAGCTACATAGCTAGAGAATCTTATCAGACGAATAAAGTGACGGCCTCCATAATTAATTTAGCTATTAATGGCTATTTGAGAATTGACGAAGAAGGTGGTGGCGGCTTTTTATCAAGTGGTAAGCATTATAATTTGACTCGTTTAAAAACAGATACTGCCGAATTATATAAAGAGGATAAGGCTTTGATGGAGCGACTTTTTTCAAAAGGAGATAAGGTAACCATTGATGGAAGTTATGAATCAACTGTGAAAAATGCTTATGGCGCTCATCAAAATAATATTCTAGCTCAGCATGAAGCCTTTGTTGATGAGGGTAATAATCGACAATTTTTAGTCATACCGATTGTGGTTAGTTTCTTGACGGTGGTGGCTGCGATTTTTATGATGAATCGAAATGGCGCTGAAATGGATGGTTTGGGTTTAGCTTTATTATCAGGTGTTTTTGTGCTTTTACCTTTAATTATCATCTTTAGTATTTTTTCTTCTAAATCGGTTATTCCTAAAGGGATTCAAGCTTTTATTGTTCCATTTTTGTTTTTTGTTATCTTTTCTGGTGGCCTTCCAATATTTATGGGCTTGTCAGAGTTGAAAGGAATGGTTCATAACCTATTTAATGGTGCTAGTATTAATGCGGTGGCTTTGGGATTATTTGTTCCGATGGCTTTGATTGCCTTGTTTGTTTATGGCTATTTAATCAAACGACCTACGGAAGAAAAACTTAAATTACAATCAGAGATTGAAGGGTTTAAAATGTATTTGGAAATGGCAGAAAAGGATAGAATGAATTTACTAAATCCTCCCGATAGAACCCCAGAACATTTTGAAGCCATGTTACCCTACGCTTTTGCCTTAGGGGTCGAACATAAATGGTCCGCTATCTTTAAATCTATCTTGGAAGCAGCTGCTTACCAACCTAGCTGGTCTAATAATCGACATATTTATACCACTCACCATTTTTCCTCTGACTTTAGTCGGTCTATCGTTCAGTCTTCAACCCCTCCTCCTCCTGCAAATGGTGGGGGTGGATTCGGTGGTGGAAGTGGTGGCGGCGGATTTTCTGGCGGCGGTGGTGGCGGCGGTGGAGTAGGAGGATGGTAGAGGGAGTTTTCAATGATTTTTTACATTTGCATAGTGCCCTTGGAACTGATTGATTATAAGTATATCTAGCATTTTCGTTCAAGCACTAATTAGGCAGATTTATGATGTAAGATGTATGAATTTTGATTTGCTCAAAGCCACAATATTAGAGTAAAATCAGTAAGTAATTTTAAATTTTAAAATAAAAAAGGCTGATTTCATAGAAATCAGCCTTTTTTAGTACCTTTTTAATCTGCTAATTTCTTAACGTTATTTTCCACCATTTAATTCATCTTTCAAAGCAGTCAACTCTTCCCAACGGCCTTGTGCGGCTAGAGAAGATTGTCTTGGCCAAGTACCTGGGTCATGCATTCTATAACGGTCACCAGCAGCCAATAAAATATCTTTTATACCATCAGCCGAAGTAGTTGCTAAGGTTACATAGCTATAAATTCCTGCATTTTTCAATAAGCCTTCAATTTTTGGTCCGATTCCTTCTACTACTTTCAAATCATCTTCTGGTTCATAGTGAAACTTAATTTTCCAATTTTTGAGTACGCCATTATTTGAAGAATGTACATTTTTTACCTTCAGGGTCCATGTTCCTTCTGTTTGTTCTCCAACCAATCCGCTTAATTGACTGCTATCGTATTGTGCTTTGATATGATTTTGAGAACCACCTGTTCTATTATGTAAAACGACTTCTGTTCCTGTTGGAGAAATGATAGATATTACTAAGTCTCCAATTAAAGGATGTTCTATCTCTAAATCAACCATTGCCTCAAGGACTCTGCCATTTAACCTACAATCCTGGGTACTGATAAGACTGTTTTCACTTTCTGTTTCTGGAATGGTGATTTCTGCAAGATGATTATTATAACTGCTGCAATCAATTTCTAAAGCCCAAGATTCTAAAGTTCCTGTATTATTGTCTGAGCTATCTGATGCCGTTAATATCCAGTTTCCCTTTGCTTCTACTCCAATTAATTCTGCTAAGGCTTCACCTGAAAAAACAGTGTCCAAATTATCTTCAGCTCCACCTTCTTTATCTCTTAATACGACTTCTTTACCTGATGGAGATGTGATTTTTAAAGAAATATCTCCAATATAAGGGTGCGTAATATTGGCACTTACTTTTATGTCCTTGACATTTCCACTACGATTGATTGCTATCGCATTCGAAATACTACCTTGGTCAGGAATAGTCGTATTTATCTTATTTTCTTTTATTAAAGTGAACATAATTTCTATTTTTAATAAATTATTATTAATTGATGGAATGACGATAAAGGCTATAAAAAACTGTGAAAAATTACCGCTATATTTTTAAAAATTAGTACCTACTTGTAAGCACATTTTTAAATCTTAGAGTTGTAATTTTAAATTTCCTACATCCTTCCTCCGTCTAATTTTTCTTGCCACTCTCGCAATTCATCCCAATTTCCATCTGCCGCTAATTCTGCTTGTAATGGCCATGTTGTTGGGTCATGCACTCGGAACCTAGGTCCTGCTTCACTCAACAAATCTTTAATTTGACTTACGGATAGTTGAGATAATTGTCGGAAAGTATAGACGCCATTAGAATAAAATAATTCTTCAATTTTTGGCCCGATTCCCTCAATGACGATTAAATTGTCTCTGTCTTCGTATGCGTAGGTTGTATCTGAAGTTACTGATGCATTGCTTTCTCCATTGCTATTAGCCATGTCCGTAGCAAATTCGTCGGTTAAAATATAATTTTCTTCCGTGCCTTCTTCAGCAATTGTATTTTCAGTGGTAGTAGTTTCTACTGTTTCGGTATTGTCATTTACTAAATCCCATTCTGGATCATTTACCGTTGTTTCGGTTGAATTTAGTAGCGCTAATTCAGGGTCTTCATCTCCGACATTTTCTATCTCTTTTTCAACAATTATTTCTTCTTGAATAGTTGCTTTTTTAGTCGATTCAAAAGCCTTTAATGTTTCTGCTGAAACTGTTTTTATGGCACTTTCTGTAGTAATTCTTTGACTATACTGGTCAACTGGAATTTCTCTGATGATTTCTCTTACTACTTCTACTTCTACCTCTTTGATGACTTCCTTGATGACTTCAACAGGTACTTCTTTAATGACCTCCACTTGTACTTCTTTTATCACTTCTTTAGTGATTTCTATTGGTATCTCTTTGATTATTTCTATTTCTTTTATCACTTCGACCTCTACCGGTACCTCTACTTCCCTAATTACTTCCACTTCTTTGATCACTTCTACTTCCCTAATTACTTCTACTTCCCTAATTACTTCTACTTCTACCTCTTTGATGACTTCCACCTCTATTTCTACAGGCACCTCTCGGATGACTTCAACTTCTACCTCCTTGATGACTTCCACAGGTACTTCCACTAGTTTTTCTATTTCTACTTCCTTGATAACCTCAAAAGGAACTTGAACTATTTTTTCAACTTCCACTATTTTTTCAACTTCTACCTCCTTAATGACTTCCACAGGTACTTCCCTAATGACTTCAACTTCTACCTCCTTAATGACTTCCACAGGCACTTCCACTATTTTCTCGATTTCTACTTCCTTGATGACTTCCACAGGCACTTCCACTAATTTCTCGATTTCTACTTCCTTGATGACTTCCACAGGCACTTCCACTATTTTTTCAACTTCTACCTCCTTAATGACTTCCACAGGAACTTCCCTAATGACTTCAACTTCTACCTCCTTGATGACTTCCACAGGTACTTCTACTATTTTCTCTATTTCTATTTCCCTGATGACTTCTACAGGTACTTCTACTATTTTCTCTATTTCCACTTCTTTGATGACTTCAACGGGTACTTCCACTAGTTTTTCAACTTCAACTTCCTTAATGACCTCTACAGGTACTTCTACTATTTTTTCAACTTCTACTTCCCTAATGACCTCCACAGGTACTTCTACTATTTTTTCAACTTCTACTTCTTTAATCACTTCAAAAGGTACTTCAACTAGTTTCTCTACTTCTACTTCTTTGATAATTTCTGTAGGAATTTTAAGGAAGCTAACTGCTTCGATTTCTTTGACCACTCCTACAGGTACTTCTACCTCTTTAATTATTTCTATTTCTTTAATGACTTCTTTTTCTACCTCGACCTCTATTATTTTTTCAACTTCAACTTCTCTTATTACTTCTACTTCCACAATTTTTTCCACCTCGACCTCTTTGATAACCTCAACAGGCACTTCTACTATTTTCTCTACCACGACTTCCACTTCCTTAATCACTTCAGTTGGCACTTTTTTAAAGGCAATAGCTTCAATTTCTTTGACCACTCCAACAGGCACTTCTACCTCTTTGATGACCTCTACTTCTTTAATCACTTCTACCTGTACCTCTACGATTTTTTCTACCTCTACTTCTTTAATGACCTCTACTTCAACTTCTTTGACGACTTCTACTTCCACAATCTTTTCTACCTCCACTTCTCTTATTACTTCCACTTCTCTTATTACCTCTACCTCTTTAATGATTTCTGTTGGTACTTTATGGAATGCAATGGCTTCAATTTCTTTAACTACACCAACTGGTACTTCCACCTCTTTAATAACTTCCACTTCTTTTATCACTTCAATTGGTACCTCTACGATTTTCTCTACCTCTACTTCTTTAATGACCTCGACCTCCTTAATCACTTCTTTTTCCACCTCGACGATTTTTTCCACCTCTACTTCTTTAATCACCTCTACTTCCACTTCTTTTATTACTTCTACTTCCACAATCTTTTCAACTTCTACCTCTTTAATTACCTCTACTTCTTTAATTACTTCTCTGACTTCACTTTTATCTCCGTCTGTGAAGGCTAAAGCGGCAGCTCCCGTAGCAGCTCCTGTGGAGAAATTTTTAAGTTTATCCGATAAAGAGTTATTTTTTAGTCTAAACTCACTTAATCGACCCTCAGACTGCAATTTATAAGAACTATATTGACTTTCTAAGTCTGTATAATTGGCTTTAGTAGCCGTATAATCTTTCGTTAATTTCTTATTATTTCTTTCTAATAATTCGAAATCATCCTGACGCCAGTGCCAGCCGATTAGTCCACCTATAATTGCAGGAATTAAACCCAATAAGATAGGCACTATATAACATCCTATAAAACCCATATCTATTTCTAATTTAAATTGTTAATCTGTTTTAAAACAGAAATTTTTATTTTTAATTTTCTCGGTTAAGCTCTATGATTTAAGCCTATCCATTTATCTTAAAGTAATTTCTACTCTTCTATTTTTGGCTCTGCCTTCTTCTGTAGCATTGGATTCAATTGGTTCATCTGGACCAATTCCCTCATTTGTTATTTGACGGTTCAAAATACCTTGTTCTATCATGAAATCTCTAACAAATTCTGACCGCTTTCTACTTAAACGCATATTCCATTCATCATTTCCTCTGTCATCCGTATGGCCAGTAACACTCGCTTTTTCTTCTGGATTCTGTTCTAAATAAGCGATTAAACGGTCTAAATAATTTCTTTGATCATCCGTTAAGTTTATTTCTTGTTCGTTGGTATCAAAATACAGAATGATTTTATCTGTCCTAAGTGCAACTTCTTCGGATACGACAGGTGCTGCCTCCTCATTTGACCTAAACATATAGTCCACACCTCCAACAAGCATGTCTTTGTGTTCGTTTAAATCCCGAATATCACTTGCTTCTATTTCAATCCTATCTTCTGGTGCGCCCATTTGTACTAATAATTGCTTGACTTGCTCCGCTCTGGCAATACCCAAGTCGGCGACATCATCACAACCATTGGTTTCTTCTGACTCATACAATCCTGTTAATGATAATATTCTTTCTGAATTGTCTGTCAGGTGTTGAACTGTATTTTTGAAAACAGTTTGTAATTCTGAAGATAGCGGGGTGGTGTATTCACATGAACTATTGGCAAATAATAAATTATCTGCGGTAGCTGAGGTGAAATTTAAATCTTGGTCATCAATATTAATGGATAAATCAGAACCAGCTGCTGCTGCTGGAATGACCGCGCCTTTGGCAACAGCACATTCAGGGCAGGTTGCATTGTGGCATACGCTAACACCAATTAACCAAAAAAATAGAAGAACTAATAAAAGAATGACGATAGGTCTCATATTAAATTTTATCTTTATTTACCAATTTATGTTATAAAAGTTTCTAAATATTGTGAAATGGGGTGCAGATTGAGTTTGAGGTAGGTAGTTTTCTCATTTAAAAGTGTAGTTTGTATGTTCGTTTCTCAAAATTGACAAAATATAAATTTAGAAAACATATATTTTGCCTTATGAAAATAGCTATTTTTATTGATAAATTATTAGCTATTTTAGTTTCTCGCCCTAAATATATATATTAATCTCAAAATAAAAAGGAAACCCCTTTATTTTTTTATAACAAAGTGATTTTTTACCGTTTTTTAGTATAATTATACCGTACTTTTCTTTTTTACTGCCGTTAAATTTCACTAATTTAATTTTTTATAATTTATTGTTCTTTTAAATAATTACTTTTTTTATACAAGAATAAACCATTGAAATCTTTAGTTTTATACCTTTTCATTTATTTTAATTTGTCATCTTATTTCTTATGCCTAAAATAGTCGACCTTTCCAAAGCCATTCAGTATAATAAAAACGACCCTTGGTTTATGAAGGTAAAAATCAAACATAAATCTCATCGTAAAGGTGGATGGTTAATTCGATTTTTAGGCCTCCCTTTTAAGCTTTTTCCACCCAATTTTATAGGTTGGGCAGATGATACTATTCAAAAGATGGGAGTGCATTCGACTACTCATATTGATGCCCCTTGGCATTATAGCCCAACGGTCAATGGAGAACGTGCAAAAACGATTGACGAAATTCCGTTAGACTGGTGTTATGGAGATGGGATTGTTATCAATATGACCCACAAAAAAGATTTTGACCCCATTACAGTCGCTGACCTTCAAAACGATTTAGCTAAAAACAACTTAACTATTCAGCCTGGTAATATTGTCCTCATTCGAACTGACCGAGATGTACTCATGGGCACTAAGGCCTTTCCTGATAAAGGAACCGGTATGAGTGCTGAAGCTACCGAATGGTTAATTGACCAAGGGGTTAAGGTAATGGGGATAGACCAATGGGGTTGGGATTTACCCCTTAGGTATCAAGTGGAACAAGCTAAAAAAAATAAAGATATGTCTGCTTTTTGGGCAGCACATTTAGTGGGGTCTAGAAAAGAATATTGCCACATGGAGCAACTTACGAATCTGAAAGCCTTACCTCCTAGTGGTTTTATAGTCGCTGTTTTTCCTTTGAAAATAGTTGGCGGTTCTGCAGCACCTGCTCGGGTAGTCGCTATATTTTCTTAATGGTTAGTTGAACTGACATTACAATTTGAGGACACTTTTATTGAGTAAATTGATTGCTCAAGCTTACGTTTACTAAACTTTCAAAGTTTAGTAAACGTCTTTCGTGCCCCTAAGCTAATATGCCAATTCAGTTAGTGGTTAATTCTGTACAATTTACCACTAACCACTAACTACTTATCTTACTGTTTCAATACCTTCTTCATCCATCGTTCTCTTTTGGATACCACTTCTAAAGTAAATAATCCTCTAGCGGTTTCTGGAAGTAATAAGTCTTTTCGTAAAACTCCTTTGGGGATTTTTGTCGTATAAACTACTTGCCCCAGATTATCAATGATTTTTATTTCAATTTCCTCTTTTGTATTGCTTAAGAAATCTATTGTTAAAACATTTTCAAAGGGATTAGGATAGGCTATAAATAGTGGAGAACCTGTTGGAGTAACCATTACTTGAACTAATGGTGAATGTATAAATTGCCCCTTTGGGTCTATGTATTTTATTCGATAAAAACTAGTTCCGGGTGTTGGTGTGGAATCACTTGTTTTATAATTACTTTTACTTCTCCCCTCTGCTTTTTGGGTCATTGGCAATACTTCAAAATCGGTTCCTGATTTAGAATGCTCTAAAGTGTATTGACCACTTACATGCTCATTGATTCCTTCCCATTCTAACCATACGATTTTATCATCTATAACATTGGCTACAACTCTCCCAAATTCAAAATCTTCTGGCGTTAATCCACTGCTGCAACTATCTGGTTCTGTGAGTGTTACAGAGAAGTTTCTAAAACAATTTAAGGAGTCTAAAATGGTGACGCTGTAATCCCCAATTGGTAAGCTATCTACAACTGCTGTGTCGCCTATATTTGGCTCCCAAGCGTAACTATATGGCGCATTTCCTCCACTTACTACTAATTCAATACGGCCATTATTTGTCTCACAATCTGGATTGATGGTGGTTGCATCAACGATTATTTCTACAGTGGAACATGGGTCTGATTCTTCTAGGGTGGAATCCATCTCTTCTTCGATTATTTCCATCTCAGATTCCATGGTATCTGGTGTTTCCTCGATTAATTCTATTTCTTCTTCACAGGTAGGATTGTAACGAATCGTAACTACACTAGATTCTTGGAAAAACTTACTACAACCTCCTCTTCTTACACATCGACGGAAATAGGTCGTTTGTTCTAGCATCGAAGGGGTATAAGCCAAGGAATGGGAGCCAGGAATAAGCATCCATTGCGCATTTCCACTACTTGGGTCATCCGTAGTCCTCATCCACATGATTTCCATTATACCACTTCCTCCGCTTGGTGCTACTATATTTTCAATAACGGAAGGTGTTGGATTATCAGGACAAATTATTTGATTTGCCCCTACTTCTCCTGGATTTGTGAAATCATCACAACTTCCATCAAAGTTATCTACCTGATTGTCACAATTATTATCTAAATTATCTACTAATTCTAAAGCACCCACATAGATTAATTGATTGGTGTCATCACAATCTTCATCATTATTGACAAATCCTCGCGGTTGTGCGATAGACATAGAGTCTACTGCTGACGTTCCAAAACCATCGCCATCTGCATCTAAAAACCAAAGGATAGCTGAAGTTGATTCATCCACTAAATCATTACAATTGTCGTCGATTCCATTATCTGGAATTTCTATTGCTAATGGATTTATGTTTGGATTGGTGTCATCACAATCCAATCCACTTAATACAAAACCCGCTGGAGCAGTACAGGCGATTCGGATAATATTAGGATTTCCAAAACTATCGCCATCATTATCAGCATAAAAAGTCAAGCATCCATCTGAACAATTTAGACCAATCAATTCTGAATCGTCACAATCACAAGCTGCTCCTACACCATCTCCATCTTCATCTATTTGATTGGGATTGGCGATTCCTAAACAATTATCTATATTGTCTGGTACACCATCCTCATCTTCGTCTAGTCCATTTGAATTATCTTCGTCTATTTGGCCATTACAGTTATCATCAATGCCATTACCTAAAATTTCTGTTGCATCAGGGTGGATTGCCGCATTTGAATCATCACAATCCAAATTACTTAAGACAAAACCAGCTGGAGAGGTACAAGCGATTCGCACTATATCTGGATTTCCAAAACCATCTCCGTCATTATCGGCATAGAAAGTCAAGCATCCATCTGAACAATTAAAACCAATCAATTCTGAATCGTCACAGTCACAGGCCGCTCCCACACCATCTCCATCCTCATCTACTTGGTCAGGATTGGCTTCATTTACACAATTATCTTCAATGTCTAAAATACCGTCTTCGTCACTATCCAAAGAGTCAGCCCTACTTAGACTTAGCACATAGGCTCCAGGTACAAGGGTTGAAGGAAAATCAAACTCTAAGGAATCATCTCCATTAGCAAATAATTGACCTTTAAATTGTAAATTAAAATCACCAACAGTATTTGCTTCTATTGGTGTTCCTTCTATAATAATGCATCCTAAGGTGCTATCTGAGAAAATACAATTTGGTGGATTACAGGCGTATTCTAAGCCTAGTGGTAATCCTAATACCCCATCCGTATTGTCTAATTGGAAACTATTTAGGTCAAAATTGAACGGCGATAGGGCGACACTATCCGTCATCTTTACCGTAAAGGTCAACTCATAAGGCAATCCAATAGTCGCAGGAAACTCCGATAAACCTCCGTTTGGAAAGACTAATGAATCGAAAGGCGTTGGATAAAGCCCCAATGATGCGTTTTGGAAGGTTGTATCTGGTGTACAATTTTGAGCTGTACTGTATTGAGGAAATAGACTAACTACTAATAGCAATAGTCCTAGCACACAAAAGCGTAGAATTGACTTCATAGTTTTTAATTTTTTCGAGTGTTTGTATAGGACTTATAGGGGTAAGTCATTGGTAGTTAAGGTGTTACTGTATGTTGGAAACACTAACTAAATCCATTGTTTTTTAGGGTTTTGACTTTCGTCAAAATGAGGGGGAATGAGTGGGGGGAGGTTTTAGAACTTTAAGTTAAACCTTATATTTAAGAAAATCTAGATTTGTCTATAACAAATGATGAATTTTATTAATTGAATAGAATTGAAATACGTTTTTTATTAAAATTATTTTTAAAATTCAATCGCACCTCCAATCATTAAATGCATTAAAAAGTTGGACTTCCCATCTTCCAAAGGAATAGGAATAAAATCTATATCTGCTGCGTCTCTGATGAGGACATCGTAGTTGTTATTCTTCGAAAAATCTACAGGATACATACGGAAACCAGCAAATACATGAAGATTTCTGAGGTTTGAGTCACAATCAAATTTATAACCCGATAAATATAGTGGTATGCCAATCTTGGCCCCAAAATAGGGACGGAAACTACTTAAATCCACGACATCTGAAATAATTTCATTTTCAGGACTAAATAGTTTTCTTGGAAATTGACCTTGGTCTTGGCCCCATAATAGTCTCGTTTTGTGACTGTAAAATGCACCACCTTCTATTTCAACTATTGGAATTGGTAAGTAAAATTTCCATGCTAAACCAGCACTCAATTGAGTTGTTTGAATAGAGAATTGGTCTTCCGGTAATACTTGTTCTGGTTCTAAAAAAGTACCTAGTGGGTCAATCGCATATGCCTGATAAGCATCTTGATTAAAATCTAATGTTAAGGATTCAAAAGATGCTTTTATATTTAAGGTGGAATAAGCACCTGTATTTCTTTTGTTTAACTGCCACTCGAACGGTAACCTGAAACTGATACTGGCGCGATTGGCTTTTTGTTGATGCCAAAATTCATTGATTCCTTTGTTTAGAAAGGCAGATTGACTGTATTCAAAAGCTAAAAACGGCGTAATGTTCCTAAAGTTCTTACTTGCTTTTATGATTGGATAGATTAATTTCTGCTGAGATTCATCATCCAAATCTTTTTCTATTCTTTCAGAAATAGTTCTTAATGCTCTTACTTTTAATAACCGAACTGTTTCTCTTGCTATCTTATTTTGCTGTCCTTTTGTTAATTTGGTATAGGTTTGCTGCGCTAAAAAAGCTCTTAATTGTTCTTGCCAAAAATTATTCTCAGGCTCAAAATCCGTTACTTCATCTGTATCTGAATCAAATTTTGGAGCGAAGATAATATTGGGCTTTACTTGGGTAAAAAACTGGTCTAATAGGGTCGTGACGACTCTTGGTTTGTCGACATCACTTGCTATTAGGTTTAATTCTTCTTTTACATTTATCTGGTCTTCTTGGAAATCCCCTTTTTCATATAATGCCTTTATCCAAGCATTTTTATCTGGTAAGCCTCGGAAAAACTTTGTTTCTCCAGGACCTAAAATATATTCATCCGACTCGTTTTCTGGTTTATCTTGCATGACCATTGTTAAGGTAGCAAAAGGATGACTATTGCTTACTTGATAGCTATATTTCGAACAGGCATCTACTGTCAAAAATCCATTGAGGTCAAATATTTGTTCAGACGTCGTGCTTAATTTAGGTTCACCAGGGTCTTCTGTTTTAGTTCGCTTGGGGTCTGGTCTACGATAAATATTTACATTGGCTTTGCTTGGTCTACTGGCTGGCCGTTTTCTAGTTTCTTGTGGTTGTTCTGTTGGGCTTTCTACCTCAGCAGGTTCTGTTGCAGTGTTTTCTGCTATAGCAGGTGTTTCAGGGGCAGACTCTTGAACGACTGCTATGGATTCACCATTTTCTAATGCTAATTCTTGCGCTTTTTCAAGAACTGCTACTTTTATGTCTTCATACATTTCTTGCTGAGGTAATTCTTCGGGCTGACTTTCTAGCGCTGCATAAAATACATCTCTATTGATTTCCCACTCAAACTTTAAATCTTCTACACTACCAATTCTTTCCGCTTCCCCATAAACTGTGCTTCTTTTTTCTCCACCGTACATTTTTTGTAAAAGTAAAATACCGTTTTGGTCAATTATACTTACTCGGTACCTTGGCATTCTATAGTCAATTCTGTAGGCAAATCCTGTTCCTGGAATGGCCGTTTGTAGCAAATAATTGGACTTAAGACCTGTAATGAAATTTACTCGAATGAATAAATCTCCATTTTCCGGAACTCTTGTTAATTCGCTGAAAGTTAGTTCAATATCTTTTTCTGTTAAAATATTGTCGTATTGACTTTTAAAAGGAACTACCTCTAATGTGTATGTAGAATAGTTAGACAAGCTTACTTGCGCAAACGAAAAATAACTCAGAAAACAAATGAAAGCTGTTACCAGCAAGCGTGGTGTTTTATTCATAGTATGAAATTTTGTCTATCAATCATTAAAAGAGGCTAGTGTAGACTTTTATACGTGGGACAAAATAAAAAATGCGAATTAAATAACACCGTAATAAGTATAGAATAATGGACCCATTCAAGATAGAATGCATCGCATTTAATTTACTTAGTCACTAGTAGGTTATTTAATTCGCAGTCTATGGTAGTACTATTGAAAATTTGTGGCAATCAATAACTACTATTTTGCTTGATTGCAAGGAGGGTATCTAATTATATGCTGTAAAGATAGGTAATAATTAAAGCATTTAAAAGCGGATTACAAAGAAAATTTATTTGTAATTTTTGTTGTTTTGTAAGCTATTGTTTTTAAGTGAAATACAAGTTATGATTAAATGTAAAGTATTTTATTTTTTAGCATATGGTCTTTAGGTAATAGCATAATTTATAGCGGTAAATAAATACGATTACTCATATTTTGTAGTTAAAATGCCATAAAAAGTTTGCATAGAATTAGTTAAATAGTCTATTCTGAAATTCTCATTTGGACTATGTTGATTATTATCTGAGTTGACCATTGGGACAATAATGGCTGGAATTTTAAGTTGATTGATAAAGGAGGAAATTGGTACAGTTCCCCCCATAATTCTGACCTTTACGGGCGCTCTTTTGTACTGATTCGTCAAAGCTTTGGTTAGCCACTTTCCAGCGGGAGCATTCAGGTCTGTTCTAAAAGGTAGGGTTGCCCCACCTGAATAAAAGTAACAGATTTTAGGATGTTTTAATCGCTCCTCCGTTGTAGGCTCTTTCGTTACTATATAATACCCTTGTCCTTCTATATGTTTTTTTAAAAGCTGAATTAATCTTTTTGGGTCACTTTCAGGTACCAATCTGATATCAATTGCAACCGTTGTATTGTCTGGTACAATTGTTCTTGCTTGACTTCCCACCCAAGCTGAAGACATCCCACGAACATTTAGAGACGGAAATTGTAGAGACTCTTGGTAGTTAGCTCCAACTTCTTCTGGTTCAGCTATTTGTAATAAATTTAAGATGTCTTCTTTTTTATCTGGAACGCCCGCCATCGTCATGGCTGCAGCTTTGTCCCAAGCGATACCATCATAATATCCTTCTACTAGAACCCTTCCTTTCTCATCTTTCATGGAGGCCAATAAATGCGCCATCATAAAATTTGGATTTGGAGCATAATTCCCATAATGACCACTGTGTTGTGGTTTGGACGCACCAAAAACGGTTAAATTTACGGTGGTAATTCCTCGACACCCGAAAATCAAAGTAGGCTCTCCAGAAATATGCACTGGCCCATCATTGATAATCAATACATCTGCTTTAAGCAAGGACTCATATTCAGCGACCGCTTCTGCTAAATATTTACTTCCCATTTCTTCTTCACTATCAAGAATAATTTTTATGTTGCAGGCGGGTGATTTTCCTGCTTCTTTTAAGATGTCTATACTATTCAAAAAACCTATAATTGGCCCTTTGTCATCCGCGGCTGAGCGACCAAAGATTCGCCAATTTGGGTCAATTTTATCATTAATACTTGCCCAGGGAATGATATTCCAATTGCCTTTTTCATCTTTCGCTTTTAATACTGGTTGATAGGGATTGTCTTGTGCCCATTTGCTAGCGTCTACTGGCTGTCCATCCAAATGCATATAAAATAGAACTGTTGGTAGATTTTTATCAATCGTTTTCTCCGCAAAAAGTAAAGGGTTGCCCTTGTTTTCCAAGGATTTAGTTTGAAAACCACGATTTCCGAAAGCAGTGCTTAGCCAGTCAATATTCTTTTGAATATCTGTTCTTGATAAGCCATTATTTGGGATACTCACCAATTCTTTTAATTCCAATAATGCGGGTTTGGTCTGTTTTTCGAATACACTTTTTTGAGCAACTAAACAGGAATTTAATAAAAAAGGTAAGAGGCATAAAAGCAATCTTGAATAACTCATTTTTGAATATTTTAATAATTGGTTGGCGTTCCTATTTCCCTAATACATTGCTCGCTCTGTTAGATTTTTCTTTATGTATAAAGGTATCATAAAAAGCTATTCCGCCAAAATAACAAAGATTTAAAACCATAACTATTCTTAACCAAACTGGATGCTCAGGGTAATAATAGACGACTATTGGCACCGCCACTAAGAAAACTAAGGTAGCCGCTATTGTTACGCCTTTCATTCGGCTTGCTTGACTTGGATAAGCGAATTTGATGGGTACAAAATGAAGTATGGCAAAAAGAATGACTAAAAGACCATTTATTAAATGGGAGCAACTTAATACAAAAACTAAGTAAAAAACAACCATGTTCCATAATACTGGAAACCCTACAAAGTAATTATCGTCGGATACCATTCCTTCTTTTCCATAATATAAAGCGGAAACTAATAAAATCAGAAAGGTTAAAGGCAGTCGCCAATCTGGAGATACTAAGCCTGCTTCATAGAAAAAATAGGCTGGTATGATGGCATAAGTAGCAAAATCAATGACGTAATCAATAGTTTTTCCATCAATATAGGGTAATACTTCTTTGACGCGGAACATTCGAGCAAATGTTCCATCAATGCCATCAATGACTAAGGCAGCTAATAACCAAAACATTGTGCTTCGCCAATCTTTTTCATTAATGGCTAATATAGCCATGAAACCTGTCAACAGCCCTGATGCAGTAAAAATATGCACACTCCAAGCTAATGCTTTTTGAATAAAAGTTGGTTTTGTCATTATTTTTCTATTCACTAGACTTTATTCTAAAATGGGTTGTATAGGGATTAATTGAGGATTTTGAAGATAATCAAGGCATTATGAAGCAAAGCTTCTGAACCGCAAAGCGGATGGGCTGCCAAGAATAGTCTAGCTACTGTTTTATTTTTTAACGCAAAGTAGCTTCAAAAGACCAATTTAATTTCGACAAGATTTTTTGAAATAAAGTCTTCTTATTCGCCCAAAGAAAAGGATTTATTTTGGGATTGTGTTATTTCCGTCCAACTTTACTTAGATTTTACCTAACAAATTTCCTACCTTTCGGCCATGGAGCAAAAAACTGGAAAAGCATTTCTGCCGACGATTGGACTATTGATTTTATTAGTGTTAACCGGACTATATCTTTATTTTTTTACGGACAATGAAGTTTTCTGGGGTGGCTATGTAGCGATGACTATTTTCTATGCCATTATTTTTTACATTGGCGCTTATTCTGGTAGGAAAAATAATTCCGAGTCTATTAACGATGTCATGCTGGCTGGTCGTTCTCTGCCCATAGGGATTGCGGTGTTGACAATGGGGGCTACTTGGGTTGGTGGTGGCTTTATTAATGGAACTGCGGAAGCTGCAGCTGCATCTGGTTTGGTATGGGTCCAAGCTCCTTGGGGCTATGCATTGAGCTTGATTATTGGGGGCTTATTTTTTGCCCGTAAAATGCGGAGATATGAATTTAAAACGATGTTAGACCCTTTGGAACAACGGTTTGGTAAGCATATGGCAGCGGTCTTATTTCTACCTGCATTGACAGGAGAAATATTTTGGACTGCGGCTATTTTGATGGCACTCGGTACCACTTTTGGAACGGTGTTGGGCCTGGCAACCACACCTGCCATTATTTTATCAGCAATTATTGCGATTGCTTATACTGCATTAGGTGGATTGTGGGCCGTCGCTTTGACAGATGTCGTACAAATTATCTTATTGATTGGGGGACTTTTTTTAGTGGTTCCCTTTACTTTGGAAGCACTCGGTGGCTGGGATACCATTTGGGCCGCTTACCAAGTAAAGAAAGGTGCTGCCGCTTCCTTTTTTCCAAGTAAAGAAGCTTTAGGCATTTATTACTGGAATTGGTGGGATTATGCACTATTGTTGATTTTTGGCGGCTTGCCTTGGCAGGTTTATTTTCAAAGAGTTCTGGCATCTAAAGACGAAAATACTGCTGTGAGACTTTCTTTATTTGCTGGTTTTTTCTGTTTGTTTGCGGCAGTTCCTGCGGGGATAATTGGTATAGTTGGAGAGGTTGCAGATTGGACTGCATTGGGCTTGCCTGCTCCTCCTGATTCTGCTTCTACTTTACCTCATGTGATACGATATTTGACCAATCCTTGGGTGGCGACCATTGGTTTAGGGGCGGTAGCTGCGGCAGTGATGTCTTCCGCAGATTCTTCTATTTTATCTGCTTCTTCGATGGCAACTTGGAATGTTTATCGACCGTTATTTAGCCCCAATATATCGACAAAAAAATTGGCGAAAGTTTTAAAAGCTTGTATTTGGATTATAGGAGTAACTGCTACGATTTTAGCATTGAATATCAATAGTATTTACGATTTATGGTTTTTATGTAGCGACTTTGTTTATTGTTTATTATTCCCGCCTTTGGTTTGTGCCTTATTTGATAAAAAAGCGAATACCTACGGTGCCATAGCTGGCTTTACTGTTGCTTTTATTCTTCGTTTTGGGGGAGGAGATACGACACTTGGGATGCCAATTAGAATTGATTACCCGATGATTGAAGATGGAGTGGTGTTGTTCCCTTTTAGGACTTTGGCGATGATTTCTGGCTTACTGTCTATTATTATTGTTTCTCGTTTGACCCAAAAATGGGATGAGGCTAAGCCTTTAGTTATGCCTGCTGGGTAACTTTTTAAAAAATCAAATTTTAAAAATGGAAAATTGCCAGCGTTTCTATTTTTTTGAAGTAAGAATTTCTAATTCCCTACTCAAATTAGCTCTAGCAGCCGTTTCATACTTATCTATATAGTAGCTGGTTTGATATATTTTCGGACGGCCTAGGAATTGTTTAAGCACTTTTTTGCGACCTCTATTGTATAAAAAGTTAGGGAAAATAGCATATTCTTTTCGGATTTTATCACCATATTTTTGATAAGTGCTCCAATCACTACCTAAAATGGATAAGTCAAAATCCAATAGGAGTGCAGTATCTAAGTCATTGCTTTTTTCTGGTAATTCATGCTTCTTGGTCGCATTTATTTGGTCATAACAACGAACCAGTTTTTGTCTAGGATAATTGATGGCTTCCAACCTATATTTGGCAAATAAGGCACTCTTTTCTTCATTATCTTTTCGTAGACATTGATAAATAATATCGTGATACCAAATGGACAGTTCTAAGGTGTCAAAATCTTCAATTTGAGTACTAAATTGGTCTGCTTGATTAAATAAATCAGCCAGATGTTCGAGGGTATGATAATGTCGATTGGTGTTGGTATAAGCGGAAAGAATTTCTCGCCAGAGTGGGACGATATATTGAGCTGGTGCCTTTTGGCGACGCATTAATTGATGCCATCTATATTCCAAGTGCTCCAACTTCATTTGGGTAGCTTCTTTGATAATTATAATTAGTGAAAAACTGCAAATATAAGGAATTGGTAGGAGGGGAGTAGGGGCTTATTAGATAATATTTATGTTTTGTAGCGTATTCTTAGCGGATAATAAGTAGACCTGTTAGATTTTCAAAATCTAACAGGTCTAAGCTATAAATATATTCTTATTGCTTAACGACTCTACTGGTAATCTGCTCTTTCCCATCTAAATCCATTGTCAATAAATAAACTCCTTTCGGCATATTATGTACATCTATCGTTGTTACCAACTCCTGATTACTTACAGCCAAGCGTTGTTCTTTAACTGTTTGCCCATGTATGTTGCTTAATTTCAAAACCACTTCGCCTACCCTCTGCTTGAAACGTGCTGCAATATTTAATAGTCCTTCACTGATGGGATTTGGATAAACCGAGAAATCTTGCTCTGCAATGAAATCTTCCACGGAAACTGGAGCATCTTGTATTCTTAAGTTATCAATCGCCCATCCCCAACCTACAGCAAAGGGGTCCGAAAATAAACGGAACCGAATTAAAACGGTGTCTCCTTCTACAAAATCACCCGATGCCTGCATATCTATTACCCGTTCTTTAAACAATCTATCAGTTCCTACGGTTTGCGAATTTTGACCCACAATATCACTATTATAAGCACTTAACCACGCAGAATTTGCTTTTGAATCGTAGCCATCTAAAAATGGAACCCAAGCAGAACTATTCGAACGACGCCCTTCCACAATCACATAATCCCAAAATTCTGTTTCAGTAAATTGAGTGCCTGGTTCACCTGGTTCTACTAAAACAATTTCATCAAATTCAATCAAGGCTTCTGTTTTGCGAACTACAACTGGTAACCTGAGATTATTAATGAAGTTTCTTGTATTGTTTTCGCCGGCATTGGTATATGGATGAATAGAATGGATTGCGCCGTTAGTGAACCCTGATGGGGTCGTGATAGAAAAGCCATTTCCATTAAAATCATTTTCATCTACTTCAAAATCATTGACATATAAATCTATCGCTGTTAGAATCTTAGAAATTTCGATTTCATTGAATCCTCCTGAGTCAGGCGTATTTACGGTATTTCGTGCAGGACTTTTATCATTTGCAACAATTCTATATTCCAACACATCTCCTTCATTTAATCCGCCTGCTGGTAATTCAATATTCCCAACGTATAAATCGGGTCTAAAACCATCTGTAAAATCTTTTTCCATCAAAACATCTGGTTGACTTATACCATTTATTTTATATTCAATTTTTACTTCGTTTACACCTGTGAAAAAATCAGTCACACTTGCTTCTAAGGTTAATAGGGTCGTCTGGTCATCTAAAGTAGTGACTGGCTCATGTACGATTTCAGGCAATGTCTCGTCAATGGCATAGAAAAATTCGAAAAATAACGGATTTGGTGCCTCTGCTGGAGCGACAAATTGAATTTCACGATTATCTTTCAAAGAAATATAATATTGATAAACGGTTACTTCATTGGGTGCAGGAATCGTTGCTTTAAACTCGGCTGTTCCACCTGTTCTTGTCATTGGTAGTACCGTTTCTGTTTTGAAGGAATCTTGGGAATAATGTAGTGTGACAGAATTTGCATCAAATCCATCATCTGAATTGACGGTAGCTACTACCTCAAAAGGTAAGGTTACATCTTCTGTCCCAGTTCCCTCTTCGTGGTTTATTTGAGTAAAAGACCAACCTAAATCATATAAAATATCTAAGGCAATCGTACCTGGATTGTGCACCACTGCACCTTGATTAATACTTGGCGTCATTAAACTATGTGGAGTACCTGCATAAGTAAATCTATCTAAGTGACTTAAACTTGAACCCTGTGAAAATATCCCTGGCGCATAAATCTTTGCTCGGGTATCATTCAAAATAAAAGACGGTGTTTTTGTAAAAATATTATTACTGCGCAATTGAGTACCAAGCGCAATGGAACCATCTTCGTAACTATCTACTAGGTTTTGGCCTGCTGCATTTTCTAAGTATAAATTATAGGCAGTAGGTAGAGGGCTTTGAGGTGATAAGACTAAGCTTCCAGTATTTGCGGATACATTACCGCCTGCACTAAATCCTAATCCATGTAATATCTCATGCAACATTACGGTTACAAAATCAAATTCTTGACTGGTTAAACCAGCAGAGGTGTAGTTCCAATTAACATTGGTGTTATAGTCTATCGTAATATCAAAAGGTGTAGAATTATCTGTATAATCTATTCCCGCAATTTTTTCTGCTAAGGGCATTGGAAACCATGCATCTCTAAGTGGTGCATTTGGAAAGTTTCTATAATAAGCACCTGGCGCAGCCCCCGCTAAGGTTCCATCCGCTAAAGTGGCATCTCCGTCTATAAAGATTTTGATAGGAATAGTAGAGGAAAATAGGGTACTTAAAATATCTGTAGCCCTCACAAATGCCTGTTGAGCAATTGGTGGTACGGCATTTCCATAAGTTACCTCAAAAACTAAAGGATTTTTTTGTGAATTTCGTCCATTTATAGGAGCTGGTACAACGAATCCGGGCATAGCTTTTCCAATCTCACAAACAGTACCGTGATGACTATGTCCAACAGGTGCGATTTGTAATTTTTGTTCTTTTTGAGCATAGGAAAAGATAGTGAGTAATGTAAAAAGTAGTGTAAAAGTATTTTTCATCTGTGCAACTGAAAATTTTATCGCCAATTTGTTTGTATGATTATGTGCTAAGCATTACTAAATTTTTGAGTTGTTCTACCTAATTTGGCAAACGCCTAGCTCTTTTCTATAAAAAAGACGATAGATGATGGAAATTTAACTATTTGACGGGTATCTCTATTCTGCAATAATAACGCCTTATTACTTAAATTGATTTAAAAAAATAAAAATTGTATTGGTAAATTTGCGACAAAATCGTAGGTATACAACATCAGACTTTTAAACTTAAACTTGCGTTGTTTAGCCCATTAATTCCGATAACACTCCTTCTTTTAATGCAAAATTCGATACAATGATGTCTTCGATTTGTGTTTTTCTTAAAATGAAGTCGATTAAAATAACGGCAACTACAATCATATCTGCTCTGGTATCAGGCACATCTTTCATGCCAAATCGTTCTTCCTTAGTAGACTTTAAAAGCATTTGATAAAGGGGAAAAAAATCTTTTGCTTTCACCTTGGCATAATGGTCGAAAGATTGGTCCTTCGCGAGAATAAATTCTAGTACATCAAACGTACCTGAAGCACCTACCAAAGTTGATACAGGAAATTGGGTCAAGGCTTCGTACAGGGGAGATAGGAAACTACTAATATAGACATTTGTATCTGTAACGGCTTGTATGCTAATAGGCTCTTGGTGATGAAATTTTTTAAATAATACAGCTACCCCAATTGGAAAACTTTGTGCCCAGTGCACCTTTTGCTGATTAGCAATAATAAACTCGACACTTCCTCCGCCAATATCCATGATGAGGTAATTCTCCCTTTTGAAAGGCACTGCTAAAACTACCCCTTTGTATATCAATTCTGCTTCTCTATTTCCATCGATTAATTCAATTTGAATATCAAAATCTTTTTTTACTTTTTTTATAAATGCGGGACCATTGGAAGCTGTTCTTAATGCTGCTGTTCCTAAGGCTTTTACCTCTTTTACGCCTAATGTATCGAGTATTTCTTTAAACGTTTTTAGGGCATTCAATCCTCTTTGAATGGGCGCATCTCCGATAGTTTCAATACCTTCTGCTGCCAATTTAACAAAGAACCGTTTCCGATGTACTTCTTTAAAAGCTTGATGGGGTGATTTTTCGGCAACTAAAAGGTGAAAAGTGTTGGTTCCGAGGTCTATTACTGCGTATTTGTTGCTTTTAGTAGCATGATTTGGATGACTAATATTCGATACTGTTGCTAATACCTTTTTAGCCATTTCCTTTTCTGTTGGTTTGTCTGCAATTACTACTTTTTTTATCCCTAAGGCAGTTAATGCTTTTGCCGTTGTTTTCCCTATAGCTATGACACTTTGAGCCTTATCTATTGGATGTTTTTCATAATAAGCCTTGGCGTTTAAGGGACTGGTGAAAACTAAAATTTTGCAGTAGGGTAGTTCAAAATTTGACTTAATTTGGTTGTCGTAAACGATTAGTTCCTTTGATTGAATCTGCTGGCCCAATAATAGTTGAACAGACTTTTTAGAAGTTTTGGCTTGCACAAAAAGTACGGATGAATTTGGATAAAGCGCTTGGAATTGTTGTGCGGTACTGGTTGGATTTCCAGTTCCTATAAAATCAGGATGGACACCATATTTTTCCAATGCAGCTGCAGTTCCTTTTCCCATCACGCCCCATTTTCTAAAAGGTATTTCTTTTTGAAAATCGGACTCTTTTTGCACTTGTTCAAAGAAAAATTTTACCCCATTTTTACTATAAAAAAAGAGCCAATCTGCCTTAGGAATTAGCGAAAAATAAACTGGAGAAAATTGAATTAAAGATGCGCCTATTATTTCTAAATCACTACCATTTAGCGTTTTTAAGAAAAGGCTATTCTTTTTTAATACTCTGGAAATGAATATTTTAGGCAATTTTAAGAATTATTTATTTATCAAAAATCTAAAGAACACAAAAGTGTTTAGGTTAGTCAACCTACTAATGACCAATGACTAAATATCAATCTCTCCCAAATCTACCATCTCAAAAAAACAATCTGCACATGCTTTTGTATCTGCTCGTGCATTATGTTGGTCTGAAAAATCCGTTCCAAAAACAGTAAGGTGTAATTCAGATAAAGTTGGCCATTTATACCCATATTTCCCTGGGATTTTGCAAAAATCTGTTCCGAGTTGCATGGTACAAAATTGCTCCGATAGAAATAATCGATGGGCTATTTCTTTGCGATGGAATTCGGCTCCAACTATTTTTTCATCAAAAGAAATATTGTGGGCAATGACGTAGTCCGATTTGTCAATTAATTTTTTGAAGGTTTCCAATGTTTTGGTTAAATCCACCCCTTTAGCTTTTGCTATTTCTGTGCTGATTCCATGAATTTTTGTTACTTCTTTAGGTATGGTATACTCCTCTGGAAAAAGGATATGGTCTTGTGCATCTACTAATTGACGATTTTCATCATAAAATAGCCACGCAATTTGCACCATTCTAGGCCAATTATTGGTATCGGAGGCAGGAGCTTTCCAATTTCTTGGCTTTCCCGTTGTTTCTGTGTCGAAAAATAAATACATAAGGTCTTATGTTATCAGTATAGTTATTTTTATAAGCTTAAAAACTTAATATCCGCTGGCAACAATCCGTTGGTATTTATTCTAGTTTTGCCAATAGTTAATTGAAAAAGAAGGGGATATTATTAGTTTTTTTACTGGCGCGCTATAGTAAATTAGCGTATACCATTATTACTTTCTACTTCGTTTACCAATTCCACATTTTCTTACCTATTTCCCCTGATTTTTTGGAAAACTCAGAGTATCGCTCGCCCATTTTTACTTGCGCTAAAACATGTTTTACGGTGATAGATGCTTTTACGGGTAACCGATGAATGGAACACCAAGTGACCCCTCGAAACTTCTCGGTTTCTTTAGCGTGTAGGGTTCCTTTGTAGGTTTGAGTCGTGAAATAAATGGTTATTCTGTTATCTTTTCCCTTTTTTTTGTGTAAGACATGAATTAAATCGAGGTCATTGGGATTTATTTGAATCCCTATTTCTTCTTCACATTCTCTAATTAAAGTCTCTTTGGCAAATTCTTTCCCTTCTACGGTTCCTCCTGGTAAGGTAAATTTCCCGCCATTTTCACTCGTTTGTGCTAGCAAAAGCACTTTGCCTTCTTGTTCTAGAATAAGTCTCGCCTTAATAATGAAATTACTCATAAAAAAAATAGGTCGTTATTTTTTAGATATCTTTTATATGAAAGGATTTAATAGCTAGAAATGAAAATTAAATAAGTTAGACCATGATACGCAGTTATTTTGTTTTCTAATGAGGCAAAAAACGCAGACATAGCACCGCTATGGCGAGTATTTTTAACGAAATTAGAAGACTAAAGAACAAGTAGCTTGGCTAAAGTTATTTATTTTTCATTTCT
>CALJVJ010000382.1 GCA_937974625.1 uncultured Saprospiraceae bacterium | reverse complement strand
AAATTATTGATAAACAATAATTTTTTATTGCTTTATAGAAATATTTGATTTAGTTTTGTCTTGTCAAATGGTATAATGCGCACTACAAATTTGAAAACGAAATCAATTTTGAACACCTAAAATCTAAACGATGAAAAATCTATTATCCACCAATAACACTAAACTAATCGGCTATTTTTCTTTATTATTCTTTGCTTTTATCAATCCTTACTTGGTCAAACAATTAATGATTACCATTCAAATTTATCTTGAGCAATACAGCTAAAATTTACCGTTTAAAATTAATTTATCATGCAAAACAAAACGTCTAATAGTTCTTTAATATTCATTCATGGTTTTATCTTATTTATTGCTTTTATGTTTGCAGTAAAAGGGGTAAAAACGATTACGGATATTTGGAACGACCCTTATGAAATAGCCATCCCTGTAAATTTTACACTAGAAGAAGCTGGAAAAATCAAGTACCAAGATGGAAATGTTTACGATTTTAGAATTCGACAGGCGGAAGGTACCGTACAATATTATCCTCAAAACTTAGATAATGCACCGATTCCTATTTATAATATTTTTATTAGAATATTGAGTGTCTTGCTTCCAATTTTGGTCTTTTTCTTACTACACAAAATAATGCAAACTTCTATTCGACAAACCCCATTTGACCTTAAAAATGTAAAAAGAATGAGATGGATTGGCATTGGTCTAATGGTATTGGGTATCCTTACCATTTTTAAACGCTATAATGGACTAGATTTTTTAGCGAACCATGTAATAAGTGATGTTATCTCCTTTAGTATGGTAAAAGCCGATTCTGCTTATAATTCAGGCTATATGTTGGGAAAGTTTTTGGGTATTTTCTTTAGGTCAGAACTCGTGCTAGGATGTATCGCTCTTTTTGGTTCAGAAATACTTCGATATGGGATTAATCTTCAACAGGAGCATGAACTAACCATTTAACACACCTAAAAAACAATCATGAAAAAGAAATCAAAAACCTTAAAAATAATCGTTGGACTCATCAATATATTATGTTTCCTACAAGGATTTGCAACGGCAATAAGTTTAGTACTTATTCCTTTCATCCCTCCCTATTTTAAGTTCAATTTTTCTGTCAAAGCAGATGGCGTATTGGATTCCATAAGTGGTGGTGAATTTCCCTTTGTCATTCCAGAAGTAGTAGGTTTAGCCTTTTTTGCTGAAAACTTCGAGCCTAATTATTGGATGAATTTCTGTTGGTTCTTATTATCTCTAATCCTGCTATTTATTTTATTTCAATTTAAAGATTTTGTTAATTCAGTCGCTGAAAACAAAGCATTCTCACCTATGAATCATCAGCGTTTTCGCTATATGGCAATAGCTTTTTTTGTTGCATTAATTGTAGAATCGCTTACTTTTGTCTTCGTCGAAATCCCCATGGCTAAATTAATACAACATGACGCTTTAAATGTCAATGCTAGCTATAGTTTTGCTCAAAATTTTAATTGGAATATTTGCTTTTTAGGTCTGACTTTTTTAGTACTCTCAGAAGCATTCAAAGAAGGTTTTTCCCTCAAACAAGAAACAGAATTAACTATTTAAAAAGTCATTCCCGATAAAAATCGGGGTTTCGTTTTACTCAACATGCAAAAATGCCAATCATAGTAAACGTAGACGTCATGCTCGCCAAACGCAAGATGAAATCCAAAGATTTGGCCGATGCCATAGGGATTACCGTTGCCAATTTATCTATTCTCAAAACAGGGAAAGCGAAAGCTGTTCGTTTTTCCACCTTGGCGGCTATTTGTAAGGAATTGGATTGTCAACCGGGAGATATTTTGGAGTATCGAGCGGAGGGGCAGTAGGCAGTGGGCAGTTTGCAGTGGGCAGTAGAACCTACTGACGGCAAACTGCCCACTGTCTACTGCTTAGTCCAACACTACCCTATTCCGCTTTGGATATTTCACCGAATAATCAAACCCTATCTTCTGCGCACTTTCAGCTGCTAACTGCAATTCCCATTTCAAAATTTTAGATTCCTTATCTAATTTTGCGCCTTTGTATGTTCCTATTTTCACCTCAATATTATCAGTAATCGATACGGGCAAATGGTCTTCGATGATTAAATTGATTGGCTGTTTTTTCTTGTTCCTAATTTCGATTTCAATCGCCTTGGTTTCCATTTTTTTATTACCGATGAATTGTTTTTTGGAATAGTCTTTTTGTAAACTTCGCTTCACTAAAATATTTTTGTCCCGCCCCAAAGACAAGCTTATTGTGTCTTGTAAACTTTCTACATCTAAGTGAGCATTCCCTAAAAATGTCCCTTCAAAATATAGACTCGTTGCTCCTGATAATAGGTTGTAATCCTCCCAATTACTAACCATCGCCGTTAGGAATACCGCTTCTTCCAACTTCGGGGCACAGTAGTATTCATAATAGGCTGGAATATCTAATTGTTGAATGGTCACCATATATTTTTCACCATCTTTTTTGATAGTATAAGGTTCTTTTATTTGAAATTCCACGGAGGTTGTTTTTTTGAAAGTTGTTACAGCTATTGGTTGGGTAGCTTGTTTTTTTTCTTTTCTTGACGACCTTTTTAGACTTACACCACTAGCACGCCCCGTTAGCACGACCTCATCTAATGCTAATCCTTCTTCTAATCTAAAGTTATAATCATAAGTAGTCGTTAAGTCAATTTTTTTACTATTGTAGCCTGTATAAGAAATTTGTAACGTAGTAGACTTTGCAGGTACCGTAATTTCAAAATTCCCATCAATATCAGTCACGGTTCCACTATTTGTACCACGGATAAGTACACTTGCCCCAATTAAGGATTCGCCCTCAACATCTAACACTTTTCCTCGAATGTTTCTACTCCCATCTGCATTATAAGAAATGCCCGTTGGTTGATAAGCATTAGGCTTTGCTATTGGTCGCCGATAAGTAGGTGTATAAAATCCTAAATTCCATTTTGTCAAATTAGGCTTCTGTCCTGAAAGTCTCGGGTCTGCATTAGATAAAGTCAACTTTACTTCTTCCCAATCTTCTCCCGAATTTTGGAAAACATTTGCCTTGTACAGGACATCAATGGGACTTTGCACATCCTTGACTCGTAGGTCATAAGTTGGAATCCAACCTGCATTATTTACGATATAACTTAGTTCAAATTTACCTGTGGTCACTGTTTTGGCGGAGATTGTGACCAGTACTTCTTTGTGTTGGACGGTAGTCGCTTTATTCTGGTGAGTTATTATGACTTGTTGTTGCTGATTGATGTTGGCTTGTGTGGCATTTATTTTTCGCTGAAATCGCAGCTTTTCTAATCTAATTTCTTTGAGTTGCGTTCGATAAAAGGCCGCCATAGATTTTAATTCATCAATCGCCAATCGGTCAGTTGATTGGTCTTTGTTTTTATTATTATTTAAGATGAGTGCTTCTTCTTCCGCTAATACTTCTAGTTGTAAGGTCCACTCTTCGATAACCGCCGCTAAGGAATCATTACTTCGACTTAGACGAGCAATTGATTGCTCGTCTACTGCTTGTGTATCTATTTGTACTTGATGCTGCACAGCTAATACCGTAAAATCTCCTGCTGCTTTTAATTGAAAACTCTTTTCATCGAAACTCGGTGGTAAACCAATAAATTTTAAGACTTGTTTACCTTGTCGAATATTGGCCGTCGCCATTCGATTCACTTGTGCCCCATTTTTAAACACCGTGACTTGTTCAATTTTAGAATCCGTTTTAATTGGGTCTGTATTCGCTGTTAGGAAAGTAGAAAGGAGGAGGAATAAAAAGGTCAACGTTCTCATATCGCATCTTTTTAAAGGATTAAGAAATATATCCTATAGATGCGGAGATAGGCTGGATTACATAAATGTTTTGGAAAAGTTTTATAGGGGCAAAATAATACTATCTATTTTACTGATTCATGTTACGCACCAGCACCAAAGGTGCGGTGTATCATAGCCTTGGGTGTAACCCAAGAAAAAATATAGTTTTACGTTCATCAAAGCTCTGAAAGAGCGACATAGCAAGTCTTAGCTTATTTATGTCGCACCTCTAGTGCTCTTTTTAATATATGTTTCAAGCTCATTAGATTGACACCCAATGTTAGCATACGCTGCACCTTCGGCGCTAATTAATTTCACTTTGCGTAACATCAGTTACTGATTTCTTTCTTACTAATTAGGCACAATAGTCTAAGTTACGAAGGCAAAGTCTAAAGACTTTTAAACAGGACAGGATAAATCATGTACTACCAGTTAAATAGTCTCTATAAAAGAAAAAGACAATTGCTAGCACTCAAGCCACCAATTGTCTCCTTCTTGAAAATTTCTTAATCCTAATTCCAATTCACCCCATCTGGCATATCCGCAATCACCTCGTATCTGTCCCCTTTATTTTTCATCACTTCTTGCCAAAGCGAAGCGGATTTATTTTTAAATAGATAGTTGGCGTACATTTCGGTAATCACCCAAGAACCGTGGTCCATTTCACCGTCCAATTGGCCAGGCGACCACCCCGAATAGCCAACAAAAAAGCGAATATTCTCAGGTTTTATTAAATCGGAAGAAATCAAGAATTTTAATTTTTCAAAATCACCTCCCCACCAAACGCCATCTACGACCTTGGTACTCCCTTCTAAAACATCTCCCACATTATGAATATAATGAATACTATCTGTCTGAACAGGTCCTCCATAATACACTTCGGTATCGAATGAAGGAAAATCCAATATCAATTCATTAATATTTAAACCTAAATTTTTATTCAGTACAAACCCTACGGTGCCCTCCTCTTTTGTATGGTCACAGAGCAATACAACCGACCGCTTGAAATTAGGGTCAACCATAAATGGTTCGGCTAATAAAATAGTGCCTGTGGATACTTTTTTACTCATTCTCTAAATTATTTGTGAGTGGGCGTATGATTCATAGTTGTAGAATAATAGAATTTTAAGTAACAACCTTTCAAATATAAAAAAGGTTTAATACTAATTGATTCCTTAAAATAAATATAGGGTTTGTTGCGTAGAATAGCAATTTTTAATTATCGAAAAGTAACATACCGTCGCTTATATTTACTTCTATCAAATACCTATTTTCGTCTAATAACAAGACCATCCTTATAGTATTTCAACTACTTTTAACGTTCTATTGTAGTAACTATTAGGGCGCTTGAAACAAAGTTTACTTGTATACCCTATACTATTACATAATTTTGTTTTTGAACTTATTTTCATCAACTATTTAGAATGCTAGCTTTTTAACTGATACTGAATCAGTTAGCTTTTGACAAAATATAGAAAATACCCCCAAAATTCTTCGGGACATGTTTTGGAAGTGTGCTTTACGTATCCTAAATTGCAGCATTAAAATCTTATAGCACTATTATGCAAAAGAATCTTTCAGAATTATTTGGAACAAATCCTTCTTTAGAACAAAAGTTTGTTTCTATTTTTATTAAGGCTTTAGAGAAAAATAACCAACCTGGTTTTGACTATATCGAGTTTAAACAATCTTTGGGTGTCATGGCCAAAATGAATATTGATGAAAGTACGGCTATTCGGTCTGCTTTTGCCACTGCTTCTACCGTCGGATTGACTAAAAAGAAACTCTTAGACTCTGCCAAATTCTATGGTAAAGTCATTAATCAAGAAAAAGAGCATTTCGACGCTGCCTTAAACAAGCGCATCAACTCAAAAGTAGGTGGTAAAATAAAAGAGGTCGAAAAGTTGAAAGAACAGATTATTAAGTACAAAGAAAAAATAGAACAACTGCAAGCGCAAATCGAAAAACATCAACATACTATTGATACCGCCGATGAGCAAATACAAGCAGAAAAAGAAAAAATCGTAGGTACGCAAAATAATTTTGAACAAACCCACGAAGATTTTATTAGTCAATTGAAGGCTGATATCGAAAATTTCAACACTTATCTTTAAATCAGTATGCAGCTAGCAGTAAGCAGTAGGTAGTTTTAGCGCACCTACTGCCTACCTCCAACTGTCTACTGCCAACTATTACACATGGCAGATTTTGCGGAATTTCAAGGACAAGGCACGAAAAAATCTTTTTGGCAAAAGCCAGAAGGGGTCACAGGTGCTATCTTTTTATTAGGTGTCGCCGCTGGAATTGGTTATTTATTGACAACCGGTATTCTACCTATTATTCTTGGTAATATCCTTTACCTCAGTGGAACCTTAGTGGTCTTGGCAGCTATCGTTTATATGGTCTTAGACCCTAAGATGCGTGGTCTCGTCAGCTACATGTATAAGAGTGTCATGCGAACCATTACAGGCTGGTTTGTGACTATTGACCCTATCGGCATCCTCAAAAATTATATTGACGACTTACAAGATAATTTGGGAAAAATGAGTTCGCAGATTGGTTCGCTTAGAGGTCAGATGCGTAAGATGAAAGACATCATGACCAAGAATAATAAGGACATTGAAATGAATCTGAAACTAGCTAATAGAGCTCAAACTCAGGGCAATCAAAAACAAATGCTCTTATCTACTCGGAAGGCCGCTAGACTTAAAGAAAGTAATGGCAAATACGATAAACTTCATAAAAAAATGGAAGTTATCTATCGTATCTTGACCAAGATGTATCAAAATTCAGAGATTTTACTAGAAGATACCAAAGACCAAGTTATGGTCAAGGAACAAGAACATAAAGCCATTAAAACATCTCACTCTGCTATGAAATCCGCAATGAGTGTGATTTCTGGTGACCCTGACAAACGAGCAATGTTTGATGCAGCTATGGAAAATATCGCAGATGATGTCGCCAATAAAGTAGGAGAAATGGAGCGTTTTATGGAAATGTCTTCCAATTTTATGAATTCTGTGGATTTACAAAATGGTGTCTTTGAAGAACAAGGCATGGAAATGCTAGAAGAATGGGAAAAGAAAAGTACCCTGCTTTTAATGGGAGAAAATGCCACAGATGGTTTAGACTTAAACAGTGACCGCCCTACCATACGTCCTGAAGAGCGTTCTTCTGGAGGCAATAAATATGATAATTTATTTGGTTAATTGCTCATTTGATTTAACCGTTCTAAATAAAAATAAGGCGATTCTTTATAAGAATCGCCTTATTTTTTTGTCAAAAACTACTTATCGAATATTTCCTAACATACACCGACTCTATGGTTCCCAGTATAGCTTATTTGTTGGGAATTTGCCAATAAAAGGTTAATCCCAAACAAAAGTTAAGACTAAATCTATTTATTCTTTAATTTCAGGACAGTTTTTCATCAAAATGAAAATAAATGACTGTCACCAACTTCACCGAACCTCATTGGCCTAGTTCGATTAAATGGCTATTTCGCTTTTTTTCAGCATATGTCTTTTGGTATATTTTCCCTTTTCCAATTAGTGAAATTCCATTCGTTGGAACATTAGCAGAATACTATGCTGAACTATGGACCTCTTTATCTATTTGGGTCGGACAAAACATCTTAAATATTGAAGAAAAAATAAATAGTCAATCCACAGGAAGTGGCGATATGCTATACAATTACGCCGCTAATTTTACGGTAATCTTAGTAGCTACGCTAACAACTTTTATTTGGTCCATCCTTGACAGAAACCGCTCCAATTATAATCGCCTTCTCTATTGGGTCGAAGTGCTTGTTCGATACTATTTGGCCATGCTCTTGCTTTCTTATGGCTTTTCCAAAATCATTAAAAATCAATTTCCGTTTCCTTCTTTAAATCGATTGGTCCAACCTTTCGGAGAAGCCTCTCCTATGGGCTTAGCATGGACTTATATGGGCTATTCTAACGCATTTAATGTCTTCACTGGTCTCGGAGAAGCCGTCGCTGGTTTTTTATTATTCTTTCGACGAACTAAACTCATAGGTATTTTTATAGGGATTCCCGTAATGTTGACTGTTTTTGTTATGAATATGAGCTTCGATATTCCCGTCAAATTATTTTCAGGTAACTTATTACTGATGCTTTGTCTTTTACTCATTCCTGAGAGCAAACGACTACTCAACTTCTTTATATTAAATCAACCTGTTTCCCCTACTCCTGCTATTATCCCAATCACCAATGAGCAATTTAGAATAGTAGGAATGTTTATTAAATACAGCTTTATTGCTTACCTACTTTACAGCAATATTAGTTCAGGTATCGAGCGACAACATAAATGGGGAGACAAGCGGGTCAAACCTCCTCTCTACGGGATTTATACCGCCAAAGAAGTCATCATTAATGGAGATACTATTCCTCCTCTAATTACCGACTCCAATCGTTGGCATCAGCTCATTGTTGACCGAGAAAATTATGCTAGTATTAAATTAATGGATGGAAAAATGATGTATTGTGATTTTATCACGGATACTTTGACTAATTCAATTGACTTAAAATTGAGAAATGGCACTATGTCTGTCCCGTCCACTTTACAATATGAAAAAAAGGGAAATTATCAATTAACTATTAAAGGTGTTTTAATCAGCCAAGCTGCAAATGATACCCTAAGCATTCGGTTGCAAAGAAAAAATTTAGAAGATTTCTTACTCATCAGCCGAGGATTTAATTGGGTCAATGAACGTCCTTTTAATCGGTAGGTGAGGTTATGAGGTTATGAGGTTATGAGGTTATGAGGTTATGAGGAAAATAGCATAAAAAAGCCGAAAGTGTAGTACACCTTCGGCTTTTTTGTTCTATTCTGACTATTTTATCAAAGTCTGATTTCTGACAGTTTCGATAGGAAATCGGAACGGTCTGACATCTGACCTCTCAATTTATCCTAAGTAGGATTTCAGTGCATTTCTATTATAAGATTTTCGCAATCGGCGAATAGCTCGCTCCTTAATCTGTCTCACTCTTTCTCTAGTCAAACCGTATAGTTCTCCAATTTCTTCGAGCGTTAAAGATTTGTGATTATTTAATCCATAATAAGAAGATAAAACTTCGACTTCTCTTGGAGATAAAATCGACAAACCATTTTTCACCTCTTCTTTTAAAGATTGGTCCATCAATCGACCATCAGGTGTCATATCTTGTTCGCTAGAGATAACATCTAACATTGTAGAATCTCCATCTTCACCACTCAAAGGAGCATCGACAGACAAGTGTCTTCCATTTCCTTTAAGCATGTTGGAAACTTCCTTAGCAGTCATACCTAATACGTCTGCTAATTCTTCGTTGGTTGGCTCTCTTTCAAATTTTTGTACAAAAGATAAATAAGCTTCATTTACCTTATTGTAGGAACCTACCTTATTTAAAGGTAATCGTACGATTCTAGAATATTCTACAATGGCTTGTAAAATAGACTGTCGAATCCACCAAACAGCATAGGAAATAAACTTGAACCCTTTGGTCTCATCAAATCTCTTTCCTGCTTTCATCAATCCAACATTTCCCTCATTGATTAAATCACTGAGTGAAAGTCCTTGATTTTGGTACTGTTTTGCTACAGAAACTACGAAACGTAAGTTGGCCTTTGTTAATCGCTCTAAAGCTTGGTGATCGCCTCCTCGGATACGCCGCGCCATTTCAGCTTCTTCTTCTGCATTGAGCATGGATATTTTACCAATATCGTTTAGATACTTGTCTAATGCAAGACTTTCTCTCGTCGTAATCTTATTGGTAATTTTAAGTTGACGCATGGGAATTTTGGTTTAAAGATTATTTTAGTTTACGGTCGAGTAAAAATACGTTTTGAAAACGTAAATGTTACCCATTTCTTTTTATTCGAATGTTAAAAACTTGACTTTTCCGTTAAAAAAATTTATATAGTCAGCTCTACTACATTTATTACAAAAAATCCTGCCAAAAAGTTTCTTTCTACCGCTTTTATAGTAGTTAAAATACGCTTTTTTTTATAAATTATATTAGCATAATATATGTAATAACTCAATAACAAATCATTGATTATCAATTATTTGCCCTACCCCTCTGTAAACCAGCCCTTTTTATATTTTCATTTGACTAAATCGTAAAATATTGGAAAAAATACTAAAATTGGCACTATGTATATTATTTGTCAAATTATAATACCTGCTATTACTATTTATTTACCATATATTTTGATTTTCATCAAAAAACTAACACTAATTTACAAAAAAATAATTTTTTTTTTTTGGATAAAAAGCCTACTTTTTTTGATAAATGTAATATTCTACCAAATAAATGGTCCTAATTATGGTTGTTTTCAGATAATCTAATAACTTTACCTTTTGCAAGATATGGAATAAATTAGAATAATTTATCTTGGCTTTTGGTCAGTTATTCTATTTACTTTTGCTCCATTTTTAAAACGTCAAAAAATTCCTTTTCGTCTTAAATCTCAGTAAAATAATCTAGTCTAATTATTATTTTGTAGCTGCTAATCTAAATTTTTTATTAAAAATAACTTGATTTAAATATTCCATAAAATATGAAAGAGATTTCTAGAGCTTTTGATTGTATTTATTTTCAACAAAAAAATCATCCCCTAAAAGAATCATTTAGTTATAGACCTCCTGAAAAATCTGAATGGGTTTCTTTCAGTACAGACGATATTATCCGTAGTAGTCAAAAACTTGCAGGTGGCTTACTAAATTTAGGCCTCAAAAAAGGGGATAAAATTGCATTGATTAGTTATAAAAATAGGCCTGAATGGACTATGATGGATTTGGCTGCTCAGCAAGTAGGCGTGATTACCGTCCCTGTTTATCCTACCATTAGTTCTTCCGATTACGATTTCATTTTTAATGATGCAGATGTACAATATGCTTTTGTAGGAACAGGAGACCTTTATGATAAGGTAGCTACTGCAAAAGCCAATATTGCCACGTTAAAAGACATTTATACTTTCGACCGACAAGATGGTCGAAAATATTTCGAAGACATCATGGATGATAGTCGGTCGGCTGAAGTAGCTGAATTAGCTGCGAATATCCAACCTGACGAAGTATTGACGTTCATCTACACTTCTGGAACCACAGGCAATCCTAAAGGTGTTGTCTTAACGCATAATAATCTAGTGCATATCATCGAAAATACCGTTGACTTACTCCCTACAGAAGCAGGCAACCAAGTGCTTAGTTTTCTTCCGATGTGTCATATTTTTGAAAGGACTGTTTCCTACAGCTACATGGCTAAATGTATGAAAGTCTATTTCACCGGTACAGATAATCTTGGTGGCCCTGAGGGCGATTTGCAAGCAGTCAAACCTTATTTTTTTACAACGGTTCCAAGACTTTTGGAAAAGGTATATGAAAAAATATATAATACAGGTTTGACTTTGACAGGCATGAAAAAGAAACTGTTCTTCTGGGCACTCAGCAGAACCGACGATTATGAATACGAGAAAACCTATACTGGCTTAGAAGGCATCAAACAAAGCATTGCAGATAAACTCATTTTCTCTAAATGGCGGGCTGCTTTGGGAGGCAATGTCAAAGGAATTGCTACAGGTGCTGCTCCTTGCCCTGTTAAAATTATGAAAGTATTTTCTGCGGCTGGTGTACCGATTAGAGAAGGATATGGATTGACAGAAACCTCTCCTACCCTTACGATTAATACTTTTGAAAAAAATGGTGCTTTAGCGGGTACTGTTGGTCGACCTATTGAAGGTGTCGAAATATTAATTGATGCTTCAGAAGGCGAATATAGAAATGGCGAAGGCGAAATCTTAGCTTGTGGCCCAAATATCATGCAAGGGTATTATAACAAACCTGCTAAAAATGCCGAAGTATTTAAGGATATCGACGGCAAAACATGGTTTAAAACAGGGGATGTCGGTAAAATGGTCAAAGGGCCTGGAGGGCATGATTTCTTAAAAATTACAGACCGTAAAAAAGAATTATTAAAAACTTCTGGTGGTAAATATGTTGCCCCCGCTCCTATCGAAAATAAATTTAAAGAAGATTTCTTGATTGAACACATGATGGTCGTGGGCGAAAAACGAAAGTTTGTCTCCGCTGTTCTTGTTCCTTCTGCCGAAGCTTTGCAAGCATGGTGTAAACAAAATGACGTCGCTTGGACGTCCTTAGCCGATGTTTGTAAAAATGAAAAAGTCATCGCTCGCTATCAGGAAATTGTCAATCAATTCAATCCTTTGTTTGCGCATATTGAACAAATCAAAAAATTCACTTTATTGCCAACTACTTGGGACGCTGTTAAAGAAGATGGCTCTACCGCAGAATTGACCCCTACCATGAAGTTAAAACGACGTGTGGTAAGAGAGAAATTTGAAAAAGAAATCAACGAAATGTATTCTTAAAAATGACAAAAAAATAAGTACCGCCTTCAGTTTTTCAATTGATTCTTTTTTCTATAGGTTTTCAACCCATAGAAAAAAGAAATCATTTGAAAAACGCGGTACTTATTTTTTTGAAATCTTAAACAGTGGCAAATTGCACTACAACCTGAAATCCGTTACTTGCAATTGGCAATTTAGCAACCAGCAATGCGACAAAAGAATCAACTCGGCCTATTTCTACTAATTCTCTTCACCTGTATCGTCCTTTACATTCGATTTGGAGCGATATTGACTGCTTCTCCGAATCATGTGATTCAAGGCTATGGAGATGCTTTCAATGCCTATAATTTGGTGACTTACCACGCCAAATATGATGAGACCTATACCGTTTTTGAAGGCATGGCTTACCCTTATGGAGAACATGTGACCATCGCTTCGACGATTCCATTGATTTCTAATGGGCTAAAGTTTCTAAAGTCAGTAGGTTTAGATTTGACCGATTATTCGATTCCGATTTTGCATTATTCGATGCTATTTTCCTATTTGGTTTGTGCTATTTTTCTCTATTTGATATTTTCCAGATTGGCGCTGCCACCTTGGTACAATATGATTATAGCCATTGCCCTAACCTTTCTATCTCCACAAACAGAACGCTTATTTGGTCATTATGGATTGGCGCATTTATATGCTATTCCTGCCACCATTTATTTTTTGATGCGCTTTGATGAACGCCCCAATTGGTGGTCGAGTATTGGTCTATTTTTAACTGTGTTGCTCACTTCTTTGATACAATTTTACTTCTTTGCCATTACGGCATTTATGATAGGCTTTTTCTATTTCTTCTCTTTTCTAAAAAAAGCCAAACCTTCTGAAAATAATGGCCAATGGGTGTTTCCTAAATCGGATTTCTTCCAATATGCTATCCATTTTTCTTTCCAAGTATTATTGCCTTATGCGCTTTTCCTCTTTTGGTTCGCCCAATACGAGGTACCGAATCGACCAGATAAACCCTATGGCTTTTTACTGTTTGTCTCTCACTGGGAAGGGCTTTTTCTATCTTTAAGAATGCCTTATTACAAATGGATAAATGAAAATATTATCGAAATTAGAAAGGTCAATTTTGAGGGTCTAGCTTATGTGGGCATCGTTGCTTTTGGGGTATTTCTTACCATGTTATTTCATTGGCTCGGTCATTTCTTTCAGCGTTCTTTTTTCCAAAAAATGACAGTACTAACTTCCAAGAAAGCAGGTCCTATTTCGCAAACAGAGCTAACTATGATGCGCGGCTTGGAACGATTGGTTTACGACGATGCTGACTTTTTGAGGCGCTTATTTGCCATGGCTTTTCTATTATTGGTCTTTTCCTTTGGCATGCCTTTCGTTTTACCAGGGCTTAATGGATTGTTGGATTATGCTGGTCCGCTAAAGCAATTTCGGTCAGTCGGTCGATTTAATTGGATATTCTATTTTGTCATTAACATTATTATTTTCACTTACCTCTATAGAAAGTTCAGTAAGAAAAAGATATGGTTGCTACTGCCTTTAAGTCTTTTGGTTTATGAATCTTGGCAATTTAACCATGC
>CALJVJ010000381.1 GCA_937974625.1 uncultured Saprospiraceae bacterium | reverse complement strand
ACGATGGAAATGGACAGTAACTTAGAAATCCGTTTAGCGGATTCTAATTCCAAGGAATTTGAAGCTGATATTTCGATTGAAGTAGACCTGGCGGAGGAGACGATTATATTTACAAGTGTGGAGTTCGACTTTGATTTGGATGAGTCTAATATATATGGTGCGAATGCGTGTCAAGCATATGGGGCACATGTTACTGGTTTCTCGACTGAAAAGCGATTGATATTTGAACCTAAAGTAGATTTCTGGAGCTGCTTGAATTTGGAGAATTGTGACCCGGATGATGAGGTTTTTGTGTTTGAGGTGTTTGTGAGGAGGGAGGATTAAAGAACATTTTCTATCTTTGAGTAGAATTTAAACACGTTACAAGATATTTAAGAGTTTGTTTTCATTTGGTTTTTTGGGTTAAGGTGCTGACTTTTCTAGTCAGCACCCCTTTTTTTTTAAGGACCTTTGTTTTTGCTTATCACTTTAAATTATCCTTTCTCCATATTTTCTTCCTTTAATTTTTTCAACATTTTTTTAGCTTGCAGATTTTCTTTATCTAAGATTAATACTTTTTCATAATTTTCAATGGCTAAATTTGGTTGATTAATAGCCAAATAACCTTCAGCAAGACTATCAAATACATTAGGTTTTTTAGGGAAAGCTAATGCATTTATTGCAAAAATAGCAACAGCTGCTTCTTTTTTATCCGCATCTAAAAGGACATAACCATAAGTATTTAATTCGTATGAATTTTTAACCGTAAACCTAGTTCTTTGGGCTAATAATTTTTTATTTTCTAATAAATGACTTACGCCCTTTTCCTTTATTAATTTATCAAAAGCAGTAACTGCTCTATATTGTGGACGAGAAGGGACGCCTAATAGAATTTGTGCGATATCTACTTCAAGTGAATTCATTGGTCCTTCTACAATCCTACCAATTTCTTTATCTGCTTTATAAAAAATAAAAGTAGGAACTCGATGAATGTTTAACCCTTTTTCCTCTTGGTCAATACTTTGTTTATATTTTGGCGCATCTAAGAATAGATTGACAATATTTATTTGATTGTTATCAAATTGTAAATGGTTCATTATTTTTAAGAATCGGGGTACTTCTCGTCGGCTATCCCCACACCAAGTTGCCATAAAAATAGTAACAGAAATACCCTTTAATTTGGATTTTAAGCCTTCAAGTTTATCCATCTTCACCTGATATTGGTCATAATTTTTTGAAAACCATTCATTAAAGGGGGCTTGTTTTAATCTATTTACGGTAGTTAATCCTACTAAATGTGTCTCGTTTTTATCATTTTGAAAAGTCCTATTTAATTTTTGCAGTGGAATTTTAGGAGTGTTGGAAGTGGTAATGCAATTGCTAAACAATAAGATTACGAGTGTGAGAATAGTGAATAATTTTTTCATTGTTATATTTATAAGATTAAAATAAAACAAGGATAGGGGCATTTTTCTCATATTTTACCCAATAAAATGTTAACGAATGTCAATGAAAATTTAAAATAAAAAATGATGTTTTGTGACATTGTAACGCCAATGTATTTTAATTTAAAGATTTTGGAGATTTAAGGTAGGTTATAGTTGATAAACCTCAATTATTAGAAGATGAACTAATTTTAAATCGAAGGTAATAGCATGGATTACAAACTAAAAAACGAAAAAGAGGCTAATCTGGTAAATTATAAAAGGTAGTTATACAGAAATTATTACATTTTTTTTGAGGAGGATAAAAAATATGCTCTTTTTTTTACATAAATTTTAATTATAAATGTCACAAATTAGGGGATTTTATTTTTTTAATCTTTAAAACTATCTTAAGGCACTTTTGAAAATTAAAGGATTTGAGTATATGATGAATTTTTAGACTCCTTAAATATTTATTAATCATCTTTTTATGCATACTTTTTTAAAGTAAATAAATAAATACCCAATTATTGAAAATAGGTTTATTAATTGTCAAATGAGGTAAATTGTATATTTCACTTGTCACACTAAAATAAATAAGAATGTTGAATTTTATTTCTTTTTTATCAATTAAATACTATTTTTACGATGTAAGAATATGTGACAAGACAAATGGTTTCAGTCAAATACCCTCAAAAGACTAGTTTCCCATTCAAAATTGTTACTTTCCACTTCTTTTCTCTTCGATTACCTTCCCCCCGTAAAAAGACGAGAATTCCCCCAATTTAGGTGCTTAGATGCATCAAAAAGTTGTAAGTCCCCATGTACAAGATTAGCAATAAATTTTATCAATGGAAAGGATTTTAACGGACCCTTGTATTGGTATAAGTTTATGATTTAATATGAGATTCTGATTGAAAGATTCAAAATCGTGTACTGCGATGGGTTTTGATTCATTCATGAACGACAATTAAATAAATTCAGAATCCCTCCTAAATGAATGTATTAGTTTTTAGATAAAAACGACTACTATGAACCAAAAGTCTAAACTTAGGACTAACCCTATTGTTGGATACTCATTGAATGTAAGGAAATATGATTTCCTTCAAAGCTGTTCTATTTGTATTGCAATCGTATGCTTGCTGTGTTGCTTACCCACCTATGGATTTTCAAAAACCATCGAAGATTTAAATTTTCCATCAAGAACAATTGACCATTTTAATCAATTGGTTCTCGAGGAAGCAAAAGCCGCTTCAATGGAAATGACATCTCTAACTGCACCATGTCCTGGTGGCAGTGGAATAATTGGTGGGGTAGCTTTCCAAGATTTCAATTATAATGGTTTGGATGACCAAATCGGCGGAGGTATTGCTGGCATAGAGGTGCACATTTTCGGATGTGATACTGATGGGAATAGCACATCGATAAGTACTACCACTACAGATACAGATGGTACCTACTTCTTTTCTGGACTCAGTGATGGTGAAACTTATAGAATTGAGTTCATTCTTCCCAATTCCTTGAATTACTTAAAATCTGGTTTTAATGGAGCGGACTCACGGACATCGGTACAATTTGTCAATAGTCCAAGCTGTGATGCTAGTGTTGGTTTTGCTAGTCCATCAGATTTTTGTGAAGCGGACCCATCTATAGCAGTACCATGTTATGTAAATGGGGACCCATTAGCCGCAGGTTCTGGTTCTGCAGATGAAGAAGCTTTGGTTTATTTTAAAAGTAGTTATGAAGGTGGTAATCCAAAACCGACCATATTAGCAACAGCTGCTGAAATTGGGGCAACTTGGGGCATTACTTATCACACTGCTAACAAAACCATTTATGCTTCTGCTTTCTTAAAGCGTCATGTTGGTTTTGGACCGTTAGGTATTGGAGGAATTTATCAAATAGATATAAGTGGCGCAACTCCAACAGTTACGCCATTTATTGATGTCAATTCAATTGGAATTAATGTAGGCAGTTATCCAAGTAATAGTGCAAGAGGTTTAACAGCAAATGTCAATTTACCCAACAATGATACCCAAGCTTTTGATGAAGTAGGAAAGAAGGGAATAGGAGGCATGTGTATGTCAGGAGATGGGACCAAAATGTATTTAATTAATATTACAGAGAAAAAATTACACGCAATAAATATGACTGGTGGGACCCCCTCTAGCAGTGATGTACAAAGCTATACCATTCCTAATCCGAACTGTTCTGGCGGTGAGTTTCGCCCTTTTGCAGTAGAGATGCAAGGTGGAAAAGTCTATGTAGGTGGAGTTTGTGATGCGGAATCAAGTGGAAATAAATCAGATTTAAGAGCGGTCATTTATCGACTTGATGGAAATAATTTTACAGAAGTTTTAAATGCTAGCCTAGATTATACGAAGGGACTTGCCTCTAGAAGTTGTGCAGATGGCGGATGGTTCCCTTGGAGAAATACCTTACCTGAAGCTTGTTTTGAATCAGGCAATTCTCAAGTAATAGTTTACCCAACACCACATTTAACCTCTTTAGCCTTCGATGACGAAGGGCATTTAATTATTGGTTTTACAGATAGAATGGGGAATCAATTAGGTTTTCAAAATTTTGGACCAACTGGAACCAGTGTTACTTATAGTGCTTTTACAGGTGGGGAAATTTTGAAAGCAGGAAGGAATTCGGATGGAAGTTTTACCCTTGAAAATAATGGTAGCGTTGACGGCGTGACGACGGGAGGAGCAGATAATGGAGAAGGCCCTGGAGGAGGAGAATTTTACTACTGGGACGCTTATGATATTGGTGCAAATATACCAAGACCACATAGCGAAACCGCTCAAGGTGGATTGGCAACGATAAAAGGTTCTGGGCAAGTGATTACTACTGCCTTAGACCCGTTTGGTACTTCTGTGAATTCTGGTGGAGTCAACTATTTTAATAATGAAACAGGGGCTGTAAGAGACCCTGGTTACAGAGTTTTTAGGTCTGGTTCTTCTAGTCCAGCCTCTTTTTCTAAGGCAAATGGACTTGGAGATATAGTTCCACTTTGTGGAGAGGCTCCAATTGAAATTGGTGGTCGTTTGTGGATTGATACCAACGAAAATGGTGTTCAAGACCCATGTGAAGCACCTTTTTCTGGGGTTCAAATTGCCTTGTATGCAATGGACGGACAAGTGAATGAGGTTGTGGAGACAGATGCTAATGGGGAGTATTATTTTAATGGTAATGGTGCAAATAATCCAGATATTACTCCTAATACAGATTATTATGTAGTTATCGGTTTCGGTGACCAATTTGATAACTTTAATGCCGTATTATTAGACTCCTTCTTTTTGTCAACTGCCAATACTGGTATGGGTGCTAATCCAGATTTGAACGATTCCGATGGTTTAATTACCCCTAGTGGAATTTTAGATAATGCTTTTGAAGGTTGGCCTTCTATCCAAGTGACCACGGGTAATGTGGGAGAAGTGACACATGATAATGACGCAGGATTTTTCATTGAAGCCGTACAGCCAAAAGCCAATATTTCTGGTTTTGTATGGAATGATTTAAATGAAAATGGACTACAAAATGATGGAGAATTGGGGATTCCAGGTGTAAGTGTTTCCCTATATACTTCAGATGATATATTAATAGCCACGATTTCAACAGATGCCAGTGGAAATTATCTTTTTGAAGGGGTAATGGGTAACGATTATTATATAGTAGTGGATGCTTCTAATGACCCGGAAGCAGGTGACAATTTCGAGGTGACTTTGCAAGATATTGGTAGTGATGAAAATCTGGATAGTGATGTCAGTCAAGATGATGGACGGGTTGATTTTACCTTTGAACCTTTGAATGGAGATGTAGAATTTGATGCGGGATATACCTTACCTGTTGCTCCAATTGTTGGTTTTGTCTTTAATGACCAAGATGGAGATGGCTTACAAGGAAATAATGAACCTGGCATTGGAGGAGTTACGGTTACCTTAAATAATCCAGATGGAACAGTGGTAGCAACCACTACGACCGATGAAAACGGAAATTATACCTTCGATAATATCATGGAAGGTGATTATTATATCGAGGTAGATGTAAATACAAATTCAGATGGGATTCCTAACTTTGATGGAACTACCCAAGACGCAGGAGACGATGATTTTGATAGTGATGTGAATCCAAGTACGGGGCAATCTGAAGTATTTAACCATAATCCAGCCGAAGGTAGTACTGACATTGACGCTGGTTTTATTGAGCCTACAGCAACTATTACAGGATTCGTTTGGTACGATTTAAATGAAAACGGACTACAAAATGATGGAGAAAATGGTATACCCGGCGTAACGGTTAATTTAATAGATGGCAATGGAAATATTATTGCTACAACAGAAACAGACGCTAACGGAGATTACATTTTTACGGATGTAAAAACGGATAATTATACTTTAGATTTTGATGCCACAAATGACCCAGTAGTAGGTGATAATTATGAAACTACGCTACAAGATGTAGGTAGTGATGAAAAATTTGATAGTGATATTGACCAATCATCAAATGAAGTGTCTTTTGATTTTGATGCAGCTTCAGGTAATGCAGATTATGATGCTGGATTTACCCTTCCACTAGGCAATATTATGGGTATAGCTTTTGATGATGTTGACAAAGATGGACTGCAAGGTAGTAATGAACCAATGATTGGTGGGGTGACCGTAACCTTATTTAATAGTAATGGAACGGTAATTGGCACGACTACCACAACTTCCAATGGTAACTATATCTTCACCGAAATAATGAAAGGAGAATATTATGTCTCTTTTGACATTAATACGAATACTGCTGGAATTGATAATTATGTAGGTACGATTCAAGATGCAGGAGATGATGATTTTGATAGTGATATTGACCCTGATTCAGGTCGAACCAATACTTTCAGCTTTAACCCTTCTGATGGCGATGCCATTTATGATGGAGGTTATTTTATAGGAACTGGAATCATAACAGGGACGGCCTTTAATGACTTGAATGAGAATGGTTTACAAGACGATAATGAGCCTGGTATTCCTGATGTACCAGTTGCAGTTTTAGCACCTGATGGTACCGTAATTAATTCGGGTACAACAGATGCAAATGGAGATTTTTCTATTGATGGTATTCCAAGTGGAACAATCACAGTGCTTTTCGACCCAGCCAATAATTCAAATGGATTGCAAGATTTAATGGTTACTGAACAAGATGTCAACAATAACCAAAACGATAATTTTGATAGTGATATCAATCCTAATAAAGAATCAGACCCAATTGCATTTGAGGCAACAGTAGGAGCGGATGTGGATGGAGGTTTTTTCGAACCAGTAGACCCAGTGATGATTGGTGATTATGTATTCAAAGATTGTAATGAAAACGGTATTCAAGACCCAGATGAAGTAGGGGTTCCAAATGTTCCAATTACCTTAAGAGGAAATGACAATTTGGGTGTAGCAGTTGAAATGGAAATGACCACTAATTCAATGGGTAAATATCTCTTTACTATTCCAAGACCAGGAACCTATACTTTAGATTTTGATATTCCAGATGGCGTAACGGGATTATCTTTTTCACCTAAAAATAGAGGCGGACAAGATGGGGATAGCAATGTAAATCCTTTATCGGGGGAAACAGAGCCTATTACTTTAGCAAGTGGAGAAAGTAACTTAACGATTGATGCCGGGATTATTGACAAATCACCACCATTAATTTTTAATGTCCCACCAGATGTGACGGTAGATTGTAATGATATTCCAAATCCACCAAGCTCAATTAAAGGAGTAGATAATTGTGACCCTTCAGTACCAGTTACTTTTTCTGAAAGAGTCATAAATGCAGGTTCTTGCCCTTATATTATCGAAAGAAAATGGGAGGCAGCCGATGATTGTGGAAACACAGCTGTGAGAACTCAAAAAATTACAGTAACAGATACCAAAGCACCGATTATTACGATTGCTAACCCCTTATTATTGGGTCTAGAAGATGGAGGGGAAATAATATTCGATTGTGATAATTTACCAGAATTCAATGAGGATGATGTAAATGCAACGGATGATTGTTCGGAGGTGGAAGTCAAATTTGTTGATTTAGTCAGAGACCAAGGTAATTGTGAGGAAGATGGATTTATTGTTAGAATGACCTGTGCATGGATTGCTGAAGATGATTGTGGCAATAGAAGTGAATTTAATATAGTCATATTGGTAGTAGATACTAAATCACCAACCTTAGTGAATGTGCCAGAAGACATAACCATTAATGCAGACCAAGGACAATTTATTCCACCTTTTGCCAATACAGTAACTGCCACAGATAATTGTGATGAATATGTCCGAATAGAGCAAAGTGAAGAAAGAAATATTGGGGTATGTGGTACTGAAATTATTAGAACTTGGATAGGGTATGATGATTGTGGAAACAAAGCTATAGATTCCCAAAGAATCACGGTTTTACAAGATTGTACTTGTCCGGAGGAACTAGTAAGTAGTACCTTAGTTTGGGATGCGGCTTGTGACGGCTCAGTTGGTGGAAAGATTATTTTAGATTTAACAGCTGACCTTAATAAATATGATATTACCATAACACCAAATACAGGGAATTCCAATTTAGTAGGCAATATGTTTACGGATTTGGCCCCTGGGAATTATACGGTAATGGTAAATTACGAATCTACAGAAGATTGTAGTGAGACCTATAATTTTACAGTAAACACCGCTACTCCTTCAACTATTGAGGTTGTTAATCAAACAAGAGCAGATTGTAATACCGCGAACGGGACGGTGACTTTATCCCCATCAACTTATTCTTTTGGATGGAGTGATGGTGGTACAGGGGCACAAAGAGATGATTTGGCAGCAGGTGAATATGTCGTAACTTTTACGGATGAAAATAATTGCCAAGGTTCTCAGGCTATCATTATCACTAATCCTGATGGATGTGAATGTATTGATTTTGCGGCTAATTTACTTTGGGAAATTATGCCAACGTGTAATGGGTATACCAATGGTCAAGTAGATATAGAAATAGTTGGTGGAACTGCACCATATACCTATATATGGCATGATGGACAAACTACAAAAGATTTATTTGGAGTAACAGGTGGCCCTTATTCTGTGACCGTTACGGATGCAAGTGGTTGTGCGACCACTTTAGAAGGTGATTTGGGTCAACCAGATGCTATCCAAGTAACAGAAACATTGATGAACGGTGCTTGTGGAGAAAAAGGAGCGATTGATATTTTTGTAAGTGGAGGAATCCCTCCATACCGTTATAATTGGAATACAGGCGCAACAACGGAAGACTTAACAAATTTAGTAACGGGTAACTATACGGTAACAGTTACAGATGCTAATGATTGTGAAGGAAATCTAACGGTGACCGTAAGTAATTCTGGAGATATAACTGTGGACTTAACGAGTACTAATCCTACTTGTGCAACAGATAATAATGGACGGATTACTGCAACTGTAAAAGGAGGTCAAAATCCATTGACTTATGAATGGAGTAATGGTGCAACTACTTCAACTATTGAAAATGTTATGGTTGGTACATATGCTGTTAAGGTAACAGATGGAACGGGTTGTTCTGCAATGGCAGAAGTAACCTTAGATGCTCCAGACTTAATAATGGTAAACTTAACACCCTCTATTGCAGAGTGCGGAGAAACGACAGGTAATATAATGTTATCTGTGAGTGGCGGTGTTGCTCCTTTTATTTATAATTGGGATTCTGGACAAACAACCGCTGATATTATCAATTTAACTTCAGGAACTTATACGGTAACTGTTATAGATGCCAATGGATGTTCTGGTACTTCAAGTGCAGAAGTATCCACCTATTCTGCTATAACAGCAACAGCTAATACCCAATCACCAGCTTGTGGTGGAGAAAATGGAAGTATTACCTTAGAAGTAAGTGGTGGAAGGTCTGCCTATACTTATTTATGGAGTAATGGAGCGATAACTAAAGACCTAACCAATGTGTCTCCTGGAACTTATACCGTAACTATTACGGATGCTAATGCTTGTTCGACTACAATTAGCGCAGAAATAGCATCAGCTGCAGGGTTAACGATTAGTAATACCCCAACAAGTCCATCTTGTGCAGGTGATGCAGGAGGAAGCATAAATGTAACTATTAGTGGTGGAGTAGCCCCATATACCTACGCCTGGAGTAATGGAGCGACAACAAAAGATTTAGCTGACTTAATGCCAGGTGGTTATACTTTAAATGTTACAGACGCCAATGGTTGTACTATTTCTACTACTGCTGTTTTAGAAACGCCAAATCCTTTAGCTGCAACAAGTGTACCGACCATGCCTAAGTGTATTGGTATGGTTGGAAGTATAGATTTAACAGTAACTGGAGGGTCTGGAAATTATTCCTACGCTTGGGATTTTGGTGCGACTTCCGAAGACATAGAAGGATTATTATCGGGAGATTATACGGTAACGATTACAGATGAAAACGGTTGTGAACTTACTAATACTAGTACAATTATAGTGCCAACTGCTTTAGAAGGAATAACAAATATTTCTAATCCAAGTTGTTCTGGTCAAGGTGGTCAAATTGACCTAACTGTAACAGGCGGAACGGCCCCATATACCTTTGGTTGGAGCAATGGAGCAGGAAGCGAAGACTTAACGGATGTAGCCCCTGGAGATTATAATGTGGTCATTACAGATGCCAACGGATGTACGACTTTAGTAAATGCTATGATAGAGTCAACCGCTGGATTAGGTATCACAGAAAATATCACAAATGCTACTTGCGCAGGCGTTGCTGGAGGAAGTATTGACATCGAAGTAGTAGGAGGAACAGCACCATATACTTATGATTGGTCCAATGGCGCATCTACCCAAGATGTATTGGATATGATGCCCGGTACTTATTCGGTTGTTGTTAAAGATGCTAATGGATGTGAATTAATGAGTACTTATACTATTGCGGCGCCTATGCCTATTTCAATAGAAGCAGAAGTAGATAATCCAGATTGTAGTGATGATTATGGAAAAATAAACATCACCGTTAGCGGAGGTGCATCTCCTTATACCTTTAGTTGGAGCAATGGTGCGACCACAGAAGATATTAGCGATATTCCAGCAGGTACTTACACCGGTACAATTACAGATGCCAATGGATGTACATCGGTTGCTACTGCCAATTTAGTTGCCCCAACAGCACTTTCTGCATCTGCTCAAATTGTAGACCAAGATTGTTCTGGTGATGGAAATATTGATTTAACGGTAAGTGGTGGAACAGCACCTTATAACTACCTATGGTCAAATGGCGCCACTACAGAAGATTTGAGTAAAGTTGGAGGAGGCACTTATTCGGTTGTCGTTTCTGATGCTAATAATTGTAAATTATCCTATGATGTTACGGTACAATCAACAGGTGGTATTCAAATATTGGTATCTGGTTCAGCACCTTTATGCCCAGGTGGAAGTGATGGTTCCTTGAGCTTGGAAGTTCAAGGTGGTTCCCTACCTTATTCATACCAATGGAGTAATGGTTCACAAGCAGCGGGAATAAATAATATACCAGCTGGCAGTTATACGGTTACTGTCACTGATTCTAAAGGATGTAGCTTAGTTGGACCCGCAGTTTTAGACCCAGCACCAGTAATTACAGCTACTGCGACTGCTGTAAATCCTGTTTGCTCAGAAGGTAGTGGGATGATAGATTTAGTAGCAAGTGGCGGAGTAGGAAGTTTAACGTATGCATGGAGTAATGGAGCGACTACGGAGGACATTAGCGGCTTAACAGCTGGAGGGTATACTGTTACCATTACAGATGCCAATGGTTGTACCGAAACTGCAACAGCAGAGGTGGTCTTGCCTAATGCCTTAAGTATTCAAGCTACTCCAACCAACCCAGGTTGTGAAGGAGTAACCGGTTCCATTAATCTAACTGTTTCTGGCGGCACGGCTCCATATACTTACAGTTGGAGCAATGGGTCTTTCGACCAAAATATAAATAATTTAATAGGAGGTACTTATACCGTAACGGTTGCGGATGGCAATGGATGCCAACAAACAGCTACAGCTACTATTGAGGAGGTGGAAAGTATCACTGTAAGTATTAATAGTATATCAGACCCAACCTGTGCAGGTGCCTCGGATGGTGCTATTAACACATCGATATCAGGTGGGGTAGCTCCTTATACTTATATTTGGAGTAATGGAGCTACAACTGAAGACCTTAGTGGATTATCCGCTGGGACTTATTCAGGAACCGTTTCTGATGCTAGAGGTTGTGAATTAGTTTTAGAAGCATTTTTAAATAACCCTGAAGGCTTAACTATTATAACTGAATCAACCAATCCATCTTGTCCTGGAGGTAATGGAAGCATAAATATTACAGTAATGGGTGGAACGCCTCCTTATCGTTATATTTGGAATAATGGCGCAACAACTCAAGACTTAGCAGGTGTCCCAACAGGAAATTACCAAGTTAATGTAACCGATGCCTTTGGATGTAGCCAGTTGTCTGAGAATATCAGTATCAATGACCCTGAAGATTTTGATGTTTCATTAACACCGACAGATATTTTATGTTATGGTGAAACGAACGGAAAAGTAGACCTGTCAGTTTCTGGTTCTGGACCATATACTTATGCTTGGAGTAATGGATTGTCCACACAAAACATTGCAAACTTACCAGCAAGTACCTACTCCGTAACAGTTACAAATGCAAAAGGATGTCAAAAGATTGCAGAAGCAGTGGTCAATATTCCAGAACCAATTAGTTTAGGAATGACTTTTAGTAATCCTCGTTGTCCTACAGATTTAGGCGCAATCAATATTGATGTTAAAGGTGGAACACCTCCTTATAATTACGCTTGGAGTAATGGGGCGACAACTGAAGATGTTGCCGATTTACCAGCAGGAAGATATTCAGTAGTAATTACGGATGCAAACGGTTGTTCTTTAGATGGTTCAGCTGATATTCGTGCAGCTTCAGAAATTATTGCAGTGGCAAATGTAGCGAATCAATCTTGTTCAGCTGCTGGAACCATAGACTTAGATGTTTCAGGAGGAACAGCTCCTTACACTTACAAATGGAATACAGGAGATATTTCTCAGGATTTATCGGACTTATTGCCTGGAAATTATGAAGTGACTATCACAGATGCAAAAGGCTGCTATGTGACGCAACAAGCCACTATAGTAGATGATTGTGTTTGCCCAAGTCCTTTAGTTAATCAAAATATGGTGACTAATTCTAGATGCGGAGAAGCGAATGGCTCCATAATGATAATGGTAAATGGAGAGGTGAGTGACTTCCAATTTGAATGGACACCAGAAGCAGGAACACCAGGTGCTTTTAATAATGAAAGAACCAATTTACCCGCTGGTAGCTATGATGTGCTAGTAACGTTTGGTGCAAGACCGGAATGTTCAGAGATGTTAAGGTTAGTAGTTGGGAATAAAGATGGATTAACAGGAAGTGTAGCTTCAAATGTACCAGCTACTTGTGGAGAGAATAACGGACAAGTTATTTTAAATCCAGGATTAACTTATTTCTGGTGGGATGGTTCTCAATCTCAAAATAGAAGCAATTTAGCGCCAGGTACTTACACTTTAGAAACGCTTGACCCAAGTGGATGTGAAGGCTCCTTAATGGTAACAATTACCCAAGAACCTTGTAATGTTACTTGTGATTTATCTGCTATGATAGAATCGGCGAAAAGTCCTGATTGTGATGGGAATTTAGGAAGTATAAATTTGACGATTTCGGGAGGAACAGCACCCTTTAACTATAATTGGAATGATGCGAATGTTGAAAATATAGAAGACCCAAGTGGTTTAACAGATGGTTCCTATTTAGTAAGAATAACGGATGCCAATGGTTGTGAAGCTTCGGCTTCTATTACCTTAGATAAACCTGATTGTAGTGTACCAATTGACCCACCTACCGATACGCCTGATTCAACTTTAACTTGTGATGATTTGATAGTGTCTTTACAATTACAGCATTTATCATGTGATGGTGCGGATGATGGGTCAATCACAGCCAATGTAATAAATGGTACTGCCCCATTTATTTACAGATGGAGTAATGGAGAAACCACCCAAACTATTTCTAACCTAGCCCCTAAAAGCTATTGGTTGGAAGTCGTAGATGCAAAGGGATGTCGTCAAAACTCTATAATTAGAGTGATGTCAATGGGCAGCTTAGAGGTATCTGAAACAAGGACTGTTTTGGATTGTGAACGTCAAGAAATCAAGTTAAATGTAACAGGTGGTAGAGCGCCATATAAATGGGAGTGTGAAGGAGTAACTGGAACTTTATTGGACCCACTCAACTTAGCTCCTGGTAATTATGCTTGTTTAGTAACGGATGGTGCTGGGTGTACTGTTACTCATTTATTAGAAGTAGAGGATTACCAACCTTTGGCAGTAACTGGGGTTGTGAAAAATACAACTTGTGGACAAGAAGATGGTAGCATTGATTTAACACCTACAGGCGGAACTTCACCTTATACATTTGAATGGGATTGTGGTTTGTATGGTGACGAAGACCAATTTAATCTAGGACCACATACTTATAATGTGACGGTGACAGATGCGACTAATTGTATAACTACAGCAACCTACACAATTGAAGATTGTAGTGGAGAAGGCTTTGGCTTTATTGCAGTAAACGCTGTTTCCCTTGGTGATTTATCTGTTCAGATAGAGTGGGAAACGGCTAATGAGCAAATGGTTGGAAATTATGTCTTGTTGCATTCTACCGACGGAGAAAATTTCGATGTCCTAGGAGGTGTAATGGAAGGCAAAGGACCAATAGCTTCTGCTAAGTACGAGATGAAAGAATCGGTTACCTTCGGTAAAAACTTCTTTAAAATTAAGTACGTTGATGCCAATGGGGAAGAGATGTATTCTGAAGTAGCGGAGGTACTAGTATTCTTGGATGAAAGCACAGGAAGAGTGAGTATACCAGCAGTCATTTATCCTAACCCAACACATGAAGAATTTTCTCTAGATTT
>CALJVJ010000380.1 GCA_937974625.1 uncultured Saprospiraceae bacterium | reverse complement strand
TTAATAGCTGCCAGCGTAATTGATAAAAATGGAATTGTTGGACATAAATATGACCACGCAGCATTAATTGTTGATTTGGAGAAGCGGTGGTTAGTCGATGTTGGTTTTGGAGGAGACTCTTTTGTATGGCCTAAAGAACTTAAACTGGACGTGGTGCAAAAGGATATGCACGATTATTATAAATTTGAAAAGTATAATGAGCAACAATGGATGCTACTGCAATCAGAAGATGGAGCACATTTTACCCAACAGTATATCTTTAGCTTTGAGGAAGAGCAACTCCATAATTTTGAGGAACAATGCCAGTTAAAACAAACAAAAGAAGATGGTTATTTTAAAATGAATCTAATGTGTACCAAAGCAACTCCTGAGGGGAGAGTTTCTATTTTCAATGAAAGGTTGACGATTAAAGATAGAAGAGGGAAGGAGTTTAGAAAGATAGAAAATGAGAGGGAATTATTTAATCTATTAACCAAGGAGTATGGTATCCCTACTAAAGATTTAATAGCTAAGAAACCATAAAAAAAGAAGTCTGTCATTTTGTTTTAGCTTTCTAATTCTAAACAGCAAAGCTGTTTAGAATTAGAAAGCTAAAGCGAAATGTTAAGAAACAGACTTCTTTTTTCATAATCATTAAATTTAATAAATATAATTTTTTAATAAATTATTTAAAAGTTTAAATTAAGGAAAATTATATTATAATAAAAAAATACTATGTGTAAATAGTTGGTGTTTATGTTTTTAAATAAGTTGATATTTTGTCACATTAAAAATAAAAAATATGTGTTCATTTTTAGGGCGAATTACGCTTAAAAATAATTTTTAATAACTTAAAAGTTGGAACGGCTTTTGGATATGTGAGAGAGTATTAAGTTTTACCGATATTATTATATTTTAAGTATTTACCTTATTTCCTAAAAAAAATTGAAATCTTCTAAAAGTGATTTATTGCCCCACTTTTAAATTTAAAATGTAAAGTTTTAGATTTTAGATTTCCAACTTATTTCCTTCCAATTAAGTCTTGCAAAGTGCGCGAATTGTCGATAATTCGTCTGATAACACTTTGGCGGGATTCCTATGTTTCTTATTGTTTCCCATTTTGCCTTTATTTGATTGTAGCATTGACACAGGTCAATTATGTTTCGAACTAGAATGAATTTCTAGGCTACTACCAAATAAATTACTGTAAACCAGTAGTTTATCAACAAAAGCGTACCTCAAAACGTATTTTTCTATTTAAACCGATTTAAGTAATGATGACTCCACAATTCATTGGAGCAGAGCTAATGCTGTGCTTACCAAAACTAAAAAACTATGGGTTTTTCCTAAGTTTGTGCATCTTGTTTGCACTGACAACAGCCTATACCCCTACAGAGTTCTCAACAGACAATCATGTTACTGAATTTACTGATAAGCCGATTGATGCAGCGGAGCATAGCTCCATGATGAGACAATTAATCATACCAAGAACAGGTGCGATTGATACAGTAATAATTACTGATTGCGGAGAGCAGATTAGTTTTGAAAGCGACCAGTATACGGGTGTTCAATATCTAGATACCGCTGCTAGGAATAATGTAATGGTTATCTGTCCATCAGATGCCAGTTTATTTTTAAGAGCGTCCTTTGCTCATTTTGATTTAGAGGCTGGAGATACCTTATATGCTTTTGCCGGTCAAGATACCTTAGGCACCTTTGCAGGAAAAGGAAGTGGATATGGAAATCCACAAATTAACGGAGGATGGATTGCCTCTAATTGTGATAAGGCGATAGAACCTACAGGTTGTTTAACTTTCCAATTTAAGACAGATGGAGATGACGGAAAAGGAGCAGGTTGGGAAGCATGGATTACTTGCGAAGATGGTTCAGTAGGTGTGACACCTCCTGCCAATCAATTTATTGCTTTAGATTGTGATGATTACACGGCTAATGTAGTAGTGACAGCTGGAAAGGTTATAAGTGACTGTGCAGTAGAAGATAGTTTATTAGTCCAAATAAGTAATCATTTAGGGACAGTTTGTGAGCAAAGATGTATTAGAGCGGATAGCAGTTTTACGACAGCAAAATTGGCTATTGGCCAATACACAGTAACCCACTCTTTAAAAACTTTTCCATCAATTTCTACGAAAAGTTATATCATCGTTTCACCTCCTGCTTTGTCTTGTAATGATGAAGTAGATGCGGTAGTAGGGGCATCTTGTATAGCTTCTATTCGACCGGATTATATTTTAGAAGCACCTTGTGATACGTCAGAAACTTTATATTATGATATAATAGTAATGACAGAGGGAGGAGATACGATTAAAACGGGAACTAGTCGAAATGGACAATACCCAGTAGTAACAAAAGATGAAGTTGAGCTTTGTGGAACTACAAGATATCAAGTAGAAATAACTAGAGTTTTTGATTATAAGGGAACAAGTTGTAGTAGTGATATAGTGAAAGATGTTTGTTGGGGCTACATCAATTTTATAGATGGCACGAAGCCTGAATTTATGACCCATAATGTAGATACCATTACAGCTTGTGGTGCTATAAATTTTGATGCAATTGGAGCAGATTTAACCAAGCCAAATATCATTGATAATTGCGATTCGATTACCTTGAAAGCGACTGATTATGAGTTGATTAGCGGTGATGAATGCTCGCCAATGCGAACTTATTTAGTGACTTGGGAAGCAACCGACCAATGTAATAATAAAGCATCCCAAAAAGATACTTTAAAAGTCATGCGTCCTTCATTGGATAATGTGATGAAATTACCAGATGTAATATTGAGTTGTGGCGAAGACAACCCAGAGACGATGGAAGATTATGAACGATTAGGGATTGTGCGAATACCAATGCCGGGAGATACGATAGTATTAAGTACCGAATATTATGTATGTAATTTTATCTTAACCAAGAGTGATGAAGTAGTACCACACCCTGGCGGTAAAAAAGTAGCAAGATATTGGGCGGTTGTTGATGGCTGTAGTAATATTCCATTTCCAATCATGGTAGATACCCAATTGATAGAGTTCATTGATACTTTAGCACCTTCTATTGATTGTTCTCCATACGGAAGTTTGGCGGATGCACAAAGTATTCCATTGCCAGCAGAAGTTTGTTCGATGGCGGTTACTTTACCAAAGCCAACCGCAACAGATGTATGTGCGGAACCGAAAGTAGAGATGTTCAAAGTAGAACAATTGATTGATGGAAACTGGGTCAAAATTGCAAATACGTTAGGCGAAGCAGGCGAACTTGCCTGTGACAGCTTTAGGGTAGGCTGGCAAGCCATAGATTTAGGTTTAGATAGTACTGCACTGCGGGATACTTGTTTACAATACTTTAGACTAGATGATAGAACACCACCACGAGCCATTTGCGGAGATGAAATTCAAATAGCTTTTGATTCAGATGGAACTCGATTGTTTGCTTCTGAAATAGACCATCAAGCAACAGATATTTGTGGAATTTCCAAAGTTGAAATTAGAATAGGAGATGGCGAATGGGGTGAATATGTAGATTTTATCTGTACAGATGTACATAAAGATTTTGATGCACAATTAAGGTTTACAGATAAAGGAGGAAATCGAAATATCTGTGGCTTTAAAATTACCTTATTGGATATCATACCTCCATTTTGTGGTAATCTACCAGACTTCAATGGAACATGTGATGATTATCATACAGAACAGTTCGGACCAACATCTGATACCAATGAAGATGGACAATTTAGTGATGATGAATGGATTGACTTATCAGGAGACTTATTTGATGAATATAACAATCAATTTGGAAATCCTCAGTGTGAGGATAACTTAGCCTGTGTACCATTTAGCTCAGAGCAGCAATATCAAATGATTTATGACCAATGTGGTGTTGTAAAGGGGAGAAGAAGGTATAGAATCATCGATTGGAATGGACAAGGCATTGCTTCTGAGTGGAAAATTCAAGAAATCAATATTTCTTATACTCCAGGATGGTCGTTTACCTTACCGGTCGATTTCTTCGGCGAATGTGGAGCGACAGTACCAGACGCAAATATAACTGTAGAAAATGGCGCTTGTGATTTGATTGGTTGGGAACATGAAGACCAAGTATTTGATATCGTACAAGATGCTTGTTACAAAGTAATTCGAACGTATCATATCATCAACTGGTGTAATTATGTCCAAGGGCAAGCACCGATTGAATTGGGACGTGATGAAAATCCATTGGGTTTAGTTTATGATGAAAAAACGATTACTTCGGCAGATGTAGCAAATTATGGTTATTACACATATGTACAAGTATTAAAAGTAACAGACAATACGGCACCAACACTAACTATCAATGAAGTACAAACATGTATTTATGGAGTAGGAGATGCGGACCCAGCAGGAGTGGAGGACCAAACCCCAGGAGCTGAGCCCTTTGAATGTGATACCGTTAGAATTTTCTCTGTAGAAGCAAGAGATTGTGACCAAAGTGCATTCAAGAATTTCTCTTTCACCTATGAGGTTTATGAAGATGGTGTATTGGTAGAAACAGGGGAAGGAAGCAAATTTTTCCGAACGGTACAACCAAAAATAAAGTACACGGTACGATTCACCGTCTACGATAACTGTGGCAATGAAAATACCTTGACTAAAGACTACGAATTTTGGGATTGTTCGAGACCATCTGTGGTTTGTATACCAGAAATTAATGTAGAAATTAGAGATGACGGAACAGCAAGAGTAGACGCCATAGAATTTAATAAAGGAAGTTGGGATAATTGTACACCTGCATCAGAATTACGACACAAGATATGGCATTCAAGTATTTCTGCTATTCCACCGAATGATAAGGCGAGTGTAGCAGATTTACCAAGTACCATTTATATAGGATGTGATTATCGATTGGCGCAACAAGTTTACCACTATGTATTAGACGCAGAAGGAAACTTTGATTGGTGCGTAGCAACGGTTAATGTAGGAAATGCTTCAGGCATTTGTGTAGGAGAACCTGCCCCTAGACAAGCAGTGGTGGCTGGAAGTATCCAAACAAATGATGGAGAAATGGTAGAAGGGGTGAATATTGGAATCATGGGGACAGGTGTCATGCCATCTACTTTGACAGGAACAAATGGTGATTTTACACTTGATTTAAATAAAGGATGGACTTATGAAGTGGTTCCAACTAAGGAAGAAGGACCATTAAATGGCGTAACCACCTTTGATTTAATTGTAATTAGTAAGCATATTTTAGGTTTACAAAGTTTTACTTCTCCTTACCAATACATAGCAGCAGATGTGAACCAATCAGGGACAGTAACTGCTTTTGACATGGTACAATTGAGACAATTGATTTTACATATTATTCCAGACTTTCCGAATAATGACAGTTGGAGGTTTGTGGATGCAAAATATGCCTTCACGACCGAAGCGCCACTAAACGAAGATTTTAAAGAAAGAATTACAATAAATAATCACCAAACGGATATGATGGATGCAAATTTTGTAGCCATTAAGGTTGGAGATTTGAATGGCAGCGCGTCTGTCAATACTCTACAAACGAACGAAGCGAGAACGACACAGAACACGATGATTTTTAACTTAGAAGACAAGCATTTACAAGCAGGCGAGTTATTTACTATTGATTTTAAGAAAGCAGATTTACAAGAATTAGAAGGTTATCAGTTAGCATTAGATTTCACAGGATTAGAATTGATGAACATTCAAGAAGGGCTTGTCAAAAGCCATCATTTTGGACAAACTTTACTGAATAGAAATATTTTATTGAGCAGTTGGGACCGATTGAGCGGTTCTACAGAACCTACATCGGACCAGACACACTTATTCTCCTTAGAATTTAAGGCCCACACAGCTGGAAAATTAAGCGATTTCTTACACTTACAACCAAAAATATTAACCACACAAGCTTACACACCCAAAGGAGAAATAATTGATATAAACTTACAGTTTACAACGACAACAAATGGATTTACTTTGGAGCAAAATCGCCCAAATCCTTTCAAAGAGACGACAAGAATTGGCTTTCAATTACCAAAAGCAGGAAAAGCGACATTAACGATTTTAGATGTACAAGGACGTGTTTTATTACAAAGAGCAAAAGACTTTTCACAAGGCAGTCATCAATGGATAATTGAAGGTCAATCTTTGACCACCAAAGGTATCTTGTATTACCAATTAGCTACCGAGAATGAAGTGCTTACGAAGAAAATGATGTTGATAGAATAAATGAAAATGCGCAGCATTTGAACCGCGAAACATGAAGGAGTGTAAGCTCCTGAACCGCGAAGCGGATGGGCTGCTAGCGGCTAAATCTAAAAGGGATATAAGTTATTTTAATATTCCTATGATACTACTAGTTTGGACGGTAAGAGTCCCTAAGAGAATACACTTCTTGAAATTATTGAAATACTAAATATCCCATGTTGTATCGAAAATACAACAGATAAAATTTTACAATTTAATAGCTTTTACTACTAAAAGGCCTAGCACCGTATTACGGATACGGAAGCCTTCCTTTTAGTAAAACAAAATTTACCACACATGAAAAAATGGTACCCATCTTTAGCGTTAGGAGCACTTCTTTTTGTGCTTTGCTCCATGTCTATCCAAGGTACTTTGAGTTCTTCTGAGCGTGCGGATAAATTGACCGATTTAAGTTCAGTTTTACACACGAATAACGAAGTGAACTCAACGGAAAATACCAATAGTTTTTCCCAAATGGCAGTTGATACTCAAGTAATTGATATGCCATTGAGTACTAATCGAAAAGTAACTATAGAGAGTTGTGATAAAACAACTCTATTCCAGAATAGGTTCGAACACCTGTATCCAGATACAGAAGCTCATCGAGATACCTTAACAATTTGCCCTCCGAATGATAGTAAGCGGGTTTTTATCACCTTTACTGATTTTGAACTAGCACCAGGAGACACCTTATTTGTCTATGATGCAGATGAGATTCAGGCGAATCGTAAAGTAGCAGCCTTCTCAGGCGCAGGCGTAAGTGCCACTGGCGGTTGGATTAGTTCCGACTGTAATCCATCAGGCTGTTTGACATTTGAGTTTGTTACCAACGGAGATAACATCAAAGGATTTGGTTGGGAATCTTGGGTGACTTGTTTAGATTTAGATGAAACAAATTTAGTTTGTCCAGCGATTCCATCTGATAATTTATCTTGTGACGAGACTTGGGCAATTGTCCCAATTACGGCTCCAGCAGCTTTAAATATTTGCGGAGAGGTTGTAGATTCTTTTTGTTTGACCATTTATAATTCACATGGAGAAGCGTGTTTGGATTCGTGCGTATTAGCGAATGCAGTTATCGCAGATACATTTGGAGTTGGTCAGTTCAAAGCAGAATGGAGGGCTAAAAACTTTCCTACGCATAAGGTTTCAAAATACTTTACCGTAGCAGCACCAACTTTAGTTTGTAATGATGAAGTTTCTATTCCTTTAGGTTCTGCTTGTGCCTTATATCTGACACCAGATATGTTATTAGAAGGGCCTTGTGATACCATTACAGATACTTTATATTATCGAATTGATATTGAGTTAGGTAGTGGAAAACTAAGTACGACCATTACTGGTGGAGGTGGACCAGGGGTTGAATACCCAACCATTTACAGAGATACTTTAGAAAAATATGGTGTAGCAGACTTTTGTGAGGGTAAATTAACCGCCAAAATCACCAGAGTGTACTACGAGCATATGCTAGAAGATATGACTATTTGTGCCAATGGAATGGCAGAAACAAGTTGTGAAACGGTCGTGAATTTTGCGGACCAATCCCCACCATTTTTCTTGGATTATGCAAGAATAGATACGCTTGCAGCTTGTAGCAATGCAGCAATAGAAGGTTCTTTAAAGAAGCCTAAGGTGATTGCTAACTGTGATACGGCAGAAGTATCTTTAGCAAGCGTTAAATATCTTAGCGAAATCAATCCTTGTGCTACCGGAAAAGTACTTATAACTTGGCAAGCAGTTGACTTATGTGGCAATACAGCTTACTTAAGTGATACGATTGTTGTCGTTCGACCAACTGAATTTTATAATCCAGGACGAACTAAGTTAAATTGTAATGAAGGGTTGACTTACGAATCAGCAGAAACACCAGGTTTAATTACGGGAGAAATCAAGAATGGTGTTTTAATTCCTAGAGATACTATTCACTTAAGCACAGAAGATTACATCTGTGGCTATATTTTAGTAAAAAATGATGAGCAATATCCTTCCTTAGATTGTGGAGAGAAATGGGTTAGAAACTGGAAAGTATTAGACTGGTGTAATCCATCCATAGGACCTGTTAAAATTGGAACGCAAGCGGTATTAATTACAGATACCATCGCCCCTACTTTTATCAATTGTCCAGATTCTAATGCTTTAGGTGGTGCGAATTTACCAATGCTAGTTGATTTAGGGCACTTTGAGTGTGAAATCAACATGACACCAGAAAGATTAGGTATCCCAGAAGCGATTGATAACTGTGACCCTAATCCAGCAGTAACGATGTTCTGTGTAGAGCAACGACACCTTGGAGAATGGAAAAAGATAGGAACGAACTTATCTGATTCAGGGCCATTATTTTGCGATACCTTCCGAATCGGATGGGTAGCCAATGATGCTTGTCATGAGCAATTGAAAGAAGATACATGTTTCAAGTACGTGATTATCAGAGATGTCACGAAGCCATCAGCAGTTTGTGTAGATCAATTGAACTTCTCAGTAGGGAGTGATTGGGCTAGAATTATCGGTGTCGAAGAAATTGACGCGGGTAGTTGGGACGCTTGTGGCATTGCCAAAAGAGAAATCAGCTTTGATGGAATTAATTACGGTCAAGAAGCCATTCTTCAATGTGATGCAATTCACCATGACCCTAAGATATATTTACGCGTAACCGATGCAAAAGGTAATGAGAATGTTTGTTGGACAAAGATTAACGTCAAAGACGACATTTATCCATCTTGTGGAAAATTACCAGATGTTAATATGTTCTGCGACGAGTTTAAAACAGGCGATTTAGGTGCTTCTACGGATACTAATGGCAACGGTTTATTTGATGATGACGAATATTTACCTTTAGAAGGGACGATGTTAGATTCATTTAATAATCAATATGGAAACCCGTTTGATATTTGTGACGACAACATCAAATGTCACCCGATGACTATTGAGCAACAATACCAATTAACAGAATGGCCTTGTGGTCAGACTAGAATTCAGCGAAGATACCGAGCGATTGATTGGGGCCCAAATAAATCACCTTGGGAAACACAATTGATTGCTTTACAATATCGACCAAATTGGGAAATTGATTTACCACAAGATTGGAATGGTGAATGTGGAGCAGCCTTCCCTGAAGCGGCTATAAATATTCGTTCAGGAGCTTGTGACCAAATAGGTTGGGAACATGAAGATAAAGTCTTTGTTATCGAAGACGAAGCATGCTACAAAATAGAAAGAACGTACCACATCATCAACTGGTGTTTATACAAAGCAGGAGACAAACCATACCCATTGACTAGAAGAGAAGATGACCATGGATTTGCTTCAGGAGAAACGATTAATCACCACCAATACTTGACAAATGGTTATTTGACCTACATTCAGGTATTAAAGGTACACAGTTTTGGTGGACCAGAAATTACGATAAATGAGGTAGATTCTTGTTTAGCAGGAGAAGGCATTGCAGGAGAAACAGCGACTACCGCAGATGGTATGTATGACTGTGACGAAATGCGCACTTTCTCTGCAGAGGCAGAAACTTGTGTAGACTTCGAAACATTAGATTTCTGGTGGAGCATTTACGCTGATAATATCAAGGTAGACTCTGGACAAGGAAGTAAATTTACGCATAGAGTCAATCCAGGAATCACTTACTTAGTAAGCTTCTCGGCATCAGACCCATGTGGAAACGGTTCAACCCAAACTAAAACTTTTGAATTTTACGATTGCAAAAAGCCAACCCCTTACTGTCGAACAGGAACAATCTTAGAGATGGGACAAGCGGGTAAAATTACGGTCTGGGCTTCCGATGTAGATTTAGGAAGTTTTGACAACTGTACGCCAAAAGAGTTGCTAAACTTAAGATTATGGCATGCAGGGTTGGGTATCGACCCACCAACGACTGTAGAAGGAGTACTAGCCTTGCCTTCCAACTTAGATTTTGATTGTAATACCTTTGGTATTCAGACCGTTAGACTCTATGTTGTTGACAAAGAAGGGAATTATGCTTTCTGTACTTCAATAGTAGAAATTCAAGACAATATGAACGTTTGTGAACCAGTAGAAGACCCATTGTCTTTTGTAAGTGGACGCATCCAAACTACTACTGATGAAATGATGAACAATGTTACTGTAACAGCGACTTCTAGCGATGGAAATAGTATTGCAACCGTCACAAAAGACGGACTTTTCCAATTTTCGCTTCCTAAAAACAACATCCATACTTTAAAGCCTGAACTGGATACAAATCCACTAAATGGCGTAACAACCTTTGACCTTGTCCTTATCTCTAAACATATATTAGGCCTTCAATCATTTAATTCACCATACCAATATATTGCCGCAGATGTGAACCAATCTGGCACTATCTCTGCATACGATATGGTACAGCTAAGGCAATTAATTCTTAACATCAATCAACAATTCCCTAATAACACCAGTTGGAAGTTCATAGACAACACTTATGTGTTCACTACCGAAAACCCAGCCGCTGAAGACTACCGAGAGACTGTAGCGTTGTCAAATATGACAAATGAAATGCAGGTAGGATTTATGGCTGTAAAAGTAGGAGATGTCAACCAAAGTGCTAACTTCACTGGTCGCCAAGAAGCAGACTCCAGAAGTGTGACGAAGATACAGGTAGCGGAGCAAAGCTTAGAAGCAGGGCAGATTTACACGGTAGATTTTGTACTACCAGCTAAAACTAGCTTAGAAGGGTATCAGTTTACGATTGATTACAAAGATTTAGTGTTAGTTGAAATGGTGGAATCGACTGCCAAAACACATAATTTCGGATTTAATTTAACAGAAAGAGGTTTGCTAACAACCAGTTGGAATGCCAATGGTGCAGCCGAAACTATAGGAGATACCAAATTATTCAGTCTAGTCTTCAAATCTGGTTCTACCGGACGACTAAGCGAAAAGTTGGCAATCACTTCTAGTATCACCGCTGCGGAAGCTTACGATGAAGCGGGTAACATTAGTAATGTTGCGCTAGACTTCCAAGGTTCCGAGCCATTAGGAATTCAACTTTATCAAAACCGTCCAAATCCGTTTAGAGATAATACCTCGATAGGGTTTTACTTACCAGTGTCAGGGGAAGCAGTCTTGAGCATCCTGGATGTGCAAGGAAAAGTATTGAAGGAAATTAGAGGTACCTACGAAAAAGGCTACCAGGAAATCCAACTCAATGCCGCTGATTTGTCAGACAAAGGCGTACTTTACTACCAATTAACAACGGATAAAAAGCAGGTAGTAAAAAGGATGATTGTGATAGAGTAAAAACATCTGCGCGTAGAGATATTAGCTTTTAGCTAAAATCTTTCAGCAAAACTTTTATATTATTTCATTCAATTTTTTGGTCAGCAGACAGTAGTTTGCTGACCAATTTTTTTTGTAAGTTTAAATTGATACTCCTATTTTAATTCCCATTGACTAATGTCAATTGACCGACTTTAGACCGATTATTAGCCCAAAGATTAAAATCTAAATTATTAATAATACCATTACCATCGCCATCGGTTGGCCGATAAGTATTAACAGTTTCACCCTCTTGTTTCCAAAGATTAAAATCTTCACTATTAATTAATTGATTTTGGTCATAATCGCCAGCTATCATTCCATAGGCATTGCCATTAGGAAGTAACTGTTTTTGTTGGTCAACGCCCATCGCTTTATCCATGGCGTTAGAAAAGTTATAACAGATCACTTCTTCTGCTGCCGTAGTTGCAACAAATGTAGCGGTTGAGCTACTCAAAATAGCTAAGTGACTTTTGTGGTGGATACTAACGTAATATTCTCCTGGCGCTATTCCTTGGAAAATTATTTCAGAGGTATGGTCTCCGTTTAATAATTGACCATCGGTTCTAAGTAAAAGTGCCTGTTGAGCAATCACTATAGTTGCATCTTTAGGGTCTCTGACCGCCACTAATACCCAATCAACAATATCGGTCTCTTCAAAATTAATAGCCTCGACTCCGTCATATAACCAAGGTTCAGTTTGGAAAGGTTGAGTTGGAGGTATTAGATTTTCAATCCTCAAAGCATTTGTATGCAATGCACTATCGGCATCAAAAAGCCCTTCAAGCATCACACAAAAAGCAGCCTTAGATATACTTTCGGGTGGATTCGTACCGATATAGCAACTTGGGTCTACCACGTTAATAGTGTCAATCAGTGGTAATTTGGTCGTACTATAAGTTTTCATCATTGCTGCTGTTAGTCCATCATCACTAGCCCCTAACCAATCTTGTAATAAGGTACCAAAGACTTGTCGATAATCATGTTGAAGCTGATTGATATGCGGTGCACCTGTAGAATCTAAATTTCCTAAATCAATATTAGTTCCCGAAACACCTGCTTGCACAGGTTGACCAATGATATACATAGGGATTAGGGTACCGTGGTCCGTACCATTATTTCCATTTTCTTCCGCTTTTCTACCAAATTCAGAAAAAGTAACGGTCAATACTTTATCACTAATTCCTAAATCTCCTAAGTCTTTTTGAAAAGCGGATAGGGAGTCTGCCAAACCACTCAATAAATCGGCATGATTACCCGTAGCAGTAGCCCCTGACTCTACCTGATTTACATGAGTATCAAAACCGCCATGTTGCAAGACGAAGACTTTGGTTTTACTACCACCAGCCAATAATCTCGCTACTGTTTTTAGTTGGTTGGCAACGGAAATATTAGGGTAAGTAACTCCACTATTCATCCCATTATTGAAGACCGCAGAAATACGTTGGGCATAAGCACTAACACTATTTTCAATATTTAAAATATATTGAATTTCTGCGCCGTATTCAGAATTTGGTATAAAAGATGGCGCAGCCCCTCCAATGCCTTGAACCAATGAATAAAACCCCGCTGGGTCTTGTCCCGAAAGGTTAATATCTACTCGGTGTTCCCCTTCCGAATGAAATCCTAGAGAAGGTTTTTTATCGCCCAATTGCATCCCTAAAGGGTCTGGTAAACCACTCGTTGGTAATCCAGAAAAATCAGGAAAACGATTGTCCAAATATCGACCTATCCAACCCGTCGGTATGTTGAAATTTGGAGATGTACCATCTCCTGCAGTTAACCAAAGGTCGGTTGATTTAAAATGAGATTTATTATTTTGGGGATAGCTAACGCCTTGTACAATGTGCAAATTACCTTCCTCGTAAAGTTGCTTAAATCCTTGTAAAGCAGGGTTTAAACCTATTTGGTCAGCATTAGCTAAAGAAGTATCCAAGTTTAATAAATCACTTTGTGCCAATTTTATATTAGGTCGTAAGTTGCTATAAGTATCATATTGGTTAAATGGGACTAAGTTATTGATACCATCATTTCCACCTTTTAACTGGATAATGACAATGGCACGGTCTTCTACGTCACAATTAAAATTGCTCAACATATTATAACTTGCGAAAGTAGAAATAGGCATGCCATTAATAACCAGTGGACTACTTCCTAAAAGACCGCTATATTTTAAGAATGTTCTTCTCTTCATTTTTTAATTTTTAAGGAGGAGTTTATAGGATGTGGTAGATATTTTTGAGACTTTTAAATTAATTGATACTCAGGAGCGTACATAATAGCCTTGACCAAGTTCTCAAGCGGCGTTCTTACATAAGAATCTTCCGTAAAATTAGAATCTTCATAAGGCGTCCAATTATCGTATAACCAACTTAGTGGATGTAATCCGTCTAGAAATATTTCATTCAAAAAATAGTCAAATCTTTCTTGGGGAAGAGGAAGTGGTAAAAGATAGGAAATTAATTCATTAACCACCCAAGTTGCATTAGAAGGGTCTTCTGTAAAATGGGAAGTAAACCATGGAACGATATCCAATTGAACCCCATTGAGTGTACCGCCAACTATCACCTTTTTACCTGTCAATAACATTTGTCCAAGTAAGTATCTCGTAGTAATCGTACTAGAATTAAACCACTCTCTATAAAAACTAGGCGTTTGATAATAGGCAGGATAACCCGCCACATCTGAAGGTTTCCATAAATCCATTCCACAAGGAATTAGAAAATTATTTCGAACCCAGCCATTATAAAAGAGTCTATGTCTATCTGCATCTGTAATTGGGTCGGGAACACCAACTTCAAACATGCTCATTGAATGACACCAGAGTTCCCAAGGAGAGCGAATAGTCGCACCTACTACCGTGTCTGGTTCAAGGGAATCGTCTTGCCCATAAAAATGTTTACTTTTTAAGAGTCTTCTTAGAACAGGTTTTATTTCGAAATTAGCCACCTTTAAATCTTGGGCTAGTGGTAGAATAATATTTTGTTCAATTGCTGGCGTAATTTGTTTACCTACAAAATGTAGATACAACCGTCGAACAAAATATTGAGGGGCAGCATCTTGTGCAAAGACCATTTCTACAAATTCATGTAATTCTCGCCACATATCTTCAGCAGATACCGCACCTGTGATGGTTAAGTTATTAAACCGATGACTGAAAGTTTTATTTTCAGTATTATGCCTAGAGTAGACAGGTCTTCCTCTAAATAGATTGGTATCAGGGTCAATGTAGATAGGATTATGACGGTCATCAATACCTGTAGTTTTGAAACCAGTTAAAAGTTTAGCTGCTTCCTGTATATCTCCTTCTGTATAATTGGTATAATCTCCCGGAGCAGTTTGGTCTCCTTTGCCAATGGTGAAAAGTTCTAGAAATTCACGCGCAAAATTTTCGTTTGGCGCATCTTTATCGTTCTGGGTATTATCCAAATAGCCAAGCATGATATTATCTACACACATCTTTTCCGCCAACGCCTTAAAGTTACCTAAGGCATAAAATCGCAAAAGAGCTATATGGTCAAAATATTTTTCGTCCTGTCCTTCATCAGCGGTAGTAAAACAGGTATGTAAAAAGAAGCTCATTTTGCTGGTAGCAGTACCGTCCAGCAAGGCTTCATTCATCCACCAATTTTTGATTAAATTCCTTCTAGTACCATTTGATTCACCTTCAGGTAAATCGGTTCTAGTTCCCAGATTAATAAAATGTTCTCCAGTAATGTGATGAATAGGTTCAGGAAGTGCTAGGTTGGGTGGAGTGTCTAAGAGTATATCTACTGCTTGGTCGGCAGTATATTCAGCAAAAGTTGCTATTCTATTAGTAGAAATCATATAGCAACTACGACGTAGAAGATGTCCAGCAAAAGTTTTACCGAGCACTCCAGAGTGGTGTTCAAGAGATGGCATTTATCTAAATAGATTTATACGATGGAAAAAAGGAGGGAATGTTAAAAAGGGGAAGGAGGAAATATTAAAAGACCAATTTAAATAATAAAAACGAGATTAGCAATTGCCTTTTAGTAAAGATTAATTTTTATTTTTTGAAAGAAAGCAATAGGTTCATTTTTCCAATTTCAAAGTCGCTACATCCGCAATCAATTGTTGAATAGCCGTTTTATTCAAGCCATTATAAATCCCTCGAATGTGCCGATTTTTATCTACCAAAACAAAGTTTTCGGTATGTAAAAAATCATCAGGGTCTTTTTCTAAGCCCAAATCTTCTTCTACAAAATAAGCATTTCTACCAAGGTCATAGATATGGTCACGCTCGCCTGTTACCAAATGCCACCTATCATCGATTACATCTTTAGCAATAGCGTAGTTTTTTAAAATAGATACAGAGTCAAATTCGGGAGTAACGGAGTGAGAAAGCAATAAGACATCCCTATCTTTCAGAAAAGCATCTTGCAAAACGCCCATGTTTTTGGTCATTTTAGGGCAAATGCCGGGGCAAGAAGTAAAAAAGAAATCGGTGATGTAAATTTTATCAGCAAAGGTTTTTTCTGTAACGGCTTCCCCGTTTTGATTAGTGAGTTGAAAGGCAGGGATTTGATGAAAATTGGCTAAACTATCTGAATCCGTTTCTAGCCAATGAGGTGTAAAAGTTGCTTCGCTATAAAAAGGCAAGGTAGTTACCCGACTCATTTTTTGTGCAGATTCTTGACAACCTGTTCCTAATAAAAAACTTAAAACAAATACTACCCAAATTTTGATAGTCAACTGAGAATCGATAGTTAACGACTGAGAAGAAATTTTAAATCGAAACATTTTTTTGAAAATTAGGAGTGATTGGATATATAGTATAATTGCTTTTATGTGGTAGAAAATGTGGATTTAAGAGTCCTTCGGAGGGTGTGGATTTTTTTTATCTGAGTTAATGATAAGCGGTAGAATAGTATCCATGAATATTTTAAAATCAGGCAGTTGTTCTTCCCTTAAAATACTTTTTACTTCTTCGAAATGTTGGTAAGTGGCTTCTATTTTTCGTTTTTCGAGTATTTGAAGTTTCTCTAAAGTTGCTGCGGATGCTACATTTTTATCCTCTTTATTAGGAGTGGTCAGCTGGGAGAAGTATGGTTTTAATAAGCTGCTTTGTTCCAAATTGATGCGATTCATTATTTGATCGTGCTGTTTAGCTGACGCTAGAAATTGAGTGTTTTGTTGTTCTGTAAGTTTGAGTAAATCTGTTGCCCTAGGAGAAGCACCATGTCTTCCATGGGCACCACCTCTAGTAATAATGAAAAAAGAGAGCATTGATAAATTTAAAATCAATAATCCCCAAGTCGCATATTTATAAAACTTTAATGGCTTCATTAATCATATAATTTGTAATTGGAAATGAGGGTAGATTCGCCTACCTTGCTAATCACTATTTCTTTAGAATCAGGTCTGGAGTTAGCAACTAAATGTTGAACTGTCCAAAAATTAGCGGCCACCAATATTAACGCTGCTGCTGCTGCCAGTCTCCATTGATGCATAGGAATAATAGCAGTTTTAGCAGCATTTATTTGCTGTTCGATATCGACTAATAATCCTTCTCTAGGAATAGCTTTTTGGATGCCTTCTAAGCTATTCAAAACATGGTCTTTCCAATCTTCTTTATCCATAATAAATGTAATTTTATGAATTGCCCAAATTTTATCACTTCATAAAGACGAATATATTTACTTTTTCCTTCGGTTTGGGTAATGTTTATCTAATTTTTTTCTCAAACTCGCTTTCCCTCTTTGCAATAAAGCTTCGACAGCTTTTAAAGAAACCGCCATAATATCAGCTACTTCTTGTCTAGGTAAACCTTCTATATAACTTAAAATAAAGGCTGTTTTTTGATTGTCGGGCAGCGTTTGAATTATTTTAAATAATACTTGAGCAGCTTCTTTATTTTCCAGTAAAACACCAGGATGATTAAAAGTAGTAGGGGCGTAGGCTGTAGTTGGCTCACTGAAAAAAATGAGCCAACTATTTCGTTTTCGTTTTCTTAAAACATCCAAACATTTATTAACAGTAATACGATAAATCCAAGTATTAACGGCTGCATTTCCCTTAAATTTAGCTGCATTATTATTAATATTTATAAAAACCTCTTGGACGATTTCTTCTGCATCTTGCTCATTTTGTAAGTAGCCTAAGGCAGTGTTATAAACGGGGATTTGGAATTGAGCATACAAAAGTCTAAAAGCAGTTGCGTCGCCTTGACCTACTGCCAACAGTAATCTAAAGTTTTCTTCGTGACTTTCTTTTTTGTTCAAGTTTTGTCGTTGAAAATTAGCTAGTGGTATCAATTATAAGTGTCAAAGATTTATGAATTATACCACTAGTGGTATAATTAGACGACAGGATGGGAAGAAACCGTCGAATAAAAAAGGTAAAATTATCCATAGCGCAAATAATTATCCTACTCACTCGTTACCTAAATCACAAAAACCGTCGTAAGAGTATAGCAAAGAAGGTCTAATTGTTTGGTACTTTCTCATTTTAAAAAATAACAAACATGAAAATAGCAGTTATCATTACTTTTTTATTAGCAGGAAGTTTGATGTTTTTTAGCTCGTGCAAAACGACGCAAAAAGCATTGACCCAAGCAGAGGTTGAAGCCTTACCCAAGGTATTGGAATATAGCAGGTCTGGTTGTCGAGGAAAATGTCCAGCTTTCGATTTTACAGTTTATAAGGACGGTTGGGCGGTCTTTAATGGAAAGAGATACACCAAGCATGAAGGGGAAGCAACGACTCAATTATCCAAAGAAGAATTTGCCCAATTACAGGCCAATTGCCAAAAGGCAAATTTATGGGACCACCAACCAGCTTACGGAATGAATGTCATGGATATTCCAACCACCACCATTCATTTTTATGAAAATGATAGAGACAAAAAAGTAGCTTGGCGGATGCGTGCCCCTAAAGGATTACCAACTCTAAGTAATGAGATTTGCCAAATATTATACGATAGAGGTTGGCTAGAAGCAATAAAACCAGACAAAGAGATTAGGATGCCAGCAGGGGCGATTCATAATGAAATAATCGTGCAATTCAATGAAAAAGTAAACACTGAAAAATGGTGTGCCCAATACGAACGCTTCGGCTTGACAAAAAAGAAGGCCTTGTCTACCCTAACTCCATTATATTTATTTCGCTTTGACACTGCAAAAATGAGTCCTGATAAAATGTTGGAAATGGTTAGGAGAGATAAGAAAGTAACATCAGCGGAGTTTAATAAGCGGATAGAGGCAAAGAGTCGGTAGTAAAGTTATTAAACGATAAAATTTAAGGTTATTGGAAATTATTAGGCAAACACCCAAAATAACTTCCAATAACCTCTAATCTACTTGCCGGAAAAGGTAGGTAACTTCCATTAACCCTAAGGAAACTTCGTCTTTTTCTTAGCCTTCTGCATCGGGTTCATTATCTCCTTCGACTTGTGCTTTTTAAACACTTGAAAGCGACTTGGTAATTCTTTGACAGGCCAATTATTATTACTTTCGTCAATATCTGCGGTTTCATGATAAGGGTCGATGACAATTCCTTTCACTTCTTTATCCTTCACAAAAACCTTCGTGAATTGTTCTTCATTCTTTCGCCAGATTTCTACAGGAATTCTTTCTATTTCCTTTGTGCCATCCTTAAATTCCCATTCGATAATGACAGGCATGACCAAACCTCCTTTATTACTAAAATTCAATTCATAATAATTATTCTTGCCAAATCTTTTCTCTTTTTCTTTTTTAGAAAAAGTCTCATCGTATAAATAAGTTGTATAATTGACTACAGAATCTGCAGTATTCCAAGGCTCATAATTGGTATAAATATCTCTTAAATCAGGGTCTTGGCTAACTGCCGTTTTGATGCCCGATTTTTCATTATTTCTTTGAGCGATGTGCTTTCTAGGTTTCTTTTGCTTGTAAGGATAAGTACTTTCTCGCTTTTCAGGGTCGTTTTCCAAATCCACTTTATACCATTTGATGCTATCCAAAGAAATATCAACGGCGTCCGTTCCATAGAACCAACCTTGCCAAAACCAATCTAAATCCACGCCACTAGCATCTTCCATTGTTCTAAAGAAATCCGCAGGTGTAGGGTGTTTAAACATCCATCGACGAGCATATTCTTTAAACGCATAGTCGAATAATTCTCGGCCCATGATGGTCTCTCTCAGCATATTCAACCCTACAGAAGGTTTGTCATAAGCATTCGCACCAAAATTAATGATGTTTTCACTATTGGTCATAATGGGTTCTAATCGACTTTTTGGAGAACGCATATACCCCGTAATCAAATCAGGAGTCCCTCCCCAATGCTTAAAATTAGTATCAAATTCCTGTAAAGTGACAAATTCTAAAAAACTATTAATGCCTTCATCCATCCAAGTCCATTGCCGTTCATCACTGTTGACAATCATCGGGAAGTAATTATGTCCAACTTCGTGGACAATGACCACTAATGCAGCAGACTTAGCTCGTTCCGTATAAGTACCATCTTCTTCCGCACGACCAGGATTGAAGCAAATCATTGGATACTCCATCCCATTAGCTGCTTCTACAGAAATAGCAACAGGGTAGGGGTATGGGAAGGTATAGTTAGAATAAGTTTTTAAAGTATGGGCGACTGCTTTGGTAGAATATTTATTATAAATAGGATAAGCTTCTTTTCCATAATAACTCATACACATTACCCGTTTGCCATCTTCGTTAAAATGTGGCATTGCATCCCAAACAAATTTTCGGCTACTCGTCCAAGCAAAATCTCGAACATTATCCGCTTTGAAAATCCAAGTTTTAGTATCTTTTGCTTTTTTCTTTTTTTCAGCTTTTTTTGCTTCTGCCAGCGTAATGATTTCAACAGGTTCTTTAGCCGTTTTTGCTTTTTCCCATCTTTCTAATTGCGTATCCGTCAAGACATCATTATAGTTTAAACATTCTCCCGTTGAGCCAACAACATGGTCAGCAGGGACCGTCATTTTAACGACATAATTTCCAAAGTTCAAAGCGAATTCCCCTCGTCCAGTAAATTGTTTGTTTTGCCAACCTTCAAAATCGGAGTAAACGCACATTCTTGGAAACCATTGCGTGATAGTATGCAGGTAATTACCGTCTTTTTCAAAATATTCATAACCACCACGACCACCTGCGGCACCCATACGGTCAGAGATTTTATAATGCCATTTGACATTAAAAGCAAATTTTTCTCCTGCTGCTAAAGGTTTGGGTAATTCTACCCGCATCATGGTATAATTGATGGTATATTTTAAAGGTTCTCCATTTTCATCTGTTACTGCTTCTATTTTATGACCTAATCCTTCTAATGATTCTGAGATATTTAGATTTCGCATTGCATTTTCGCTCATCTGCGGGCGGATACTACTACCATCATCATAGTTATCAGGATTATGAGGGTCATGCTCATTTTCGTCTAATTGCAACCACAAATAACGTAGGGTATTAGGCGATTCATTATAATAAGTAATTAATTCTTTACCATTCAACTGAAGATTCTTTTCATCCAACTCACATTCGATATTATAATCGGCTTTTTGATGCCAATATTCTGGTCCAGGCGCACCATCGGCCCCTCTAAAAGGACTAGGGTCTCTGAGCTTTTGGCCGAGTTGTTCAAACTTATTACCGTGATTGGAGCCAGGATTGTTTTGGCTGATTGCTAAAAAAGGAATAGATAAGGCTGCTACCAGAATGAAGGTAAACAGCAGGGCTGATTTTTTTTGCATGGTTTAATTATAGTCAGGTTGTGAAAAAATAAGCTTAAAATTAATATATTTTGAGAAAATACAGTTTTATGCATCGATTTTCTTTGAAAGAAATATGCTGGTAATGCTGCATTTGTTTAGTTTCACATCGTTGATAGCTGATTTTTCTTTCTTTGACAAATTAAGTGGTCGATTAGATTTTAAGATTTTTTCTGACTGAAAAGGTAGAAAAAATTGGAATGGAAACGACTCAGTCATGAGATTTGTCAAAGAACCATTTTTTTAAAGATACTAAATTTTAAATATGTGTAACCGTCCAATAACCCTAGTCACTTTTTATCTTCTTTGTTCGCTTTTGACTGCGTGTAATCAAGCGACGGAAACAACAGCACAAGCAAAAAAGCCTAATATTCTCTGGATTTATTTAGAAGATACGTCGCCACTTTTGAGTTGTTATGGCACAAGCCTGATTGCTACGCCCAATATTGACGAGTTAGCTAAAAATGGCGTGTTATTTAAAAATGCGATTATGCCAGCGCCTGTTTGTTCAGCGAGTCGTTCCAGCATTATTACAGGAATGATGTCTACGACATTGGGCCTACATAACCATCATAGTTCCCGAACGGAACCAGCGGCCATTCATTTGCCTAAGACCATAAAAACCATCCCAGAATTATTTAAAAAAGCAGGGTATTTTACCTTCAATAATGGAAAAGATGATTACAATTTTCATTACAATCGGATGGATTTATATGAGCAACCTTATAAACATCACCCATTATATGGTAAAAGTGGCGAACACTTACCGATTGCTAGTTTGAAAGATAAAGTACCTTTTTTTGGTCAAATACAATTGAAAGGAGGAAAGGAAATATTTGCTAAAAGTTTTAAAGATAAAGTAAATAATCCAGTTGATAGAGCTACGATTACCCTACCGCCTTATTTGCCTAATCATCCAGATATTATTGAGGAATACGCCAACCATTTAGATGCTATCCAGCTTACGGATGATAGAGTAGGGGAATTGATGAAAGAATTGAAAGACAATGGTTTATTAGATAATACGATTATTTTCTTTTTCTCTGATCACGGAATGCGACTCACTCGACACAAACAATTTTTGTATGAAGGTGGCATTCACGTACCACTAATCATTACAGATTTTAGAGTGCATAAAACGATGATTAAAGCGGGGAGTGTTAAGGAGGAATTGATAAGTGGTATCGACTTGGGGGTAAGTGCTCTAAATTTAGCAGGTATTCCTATTCCTAAACATATGACCGGTCAAACGATTTTTGACGCATCTAAAAAGCCACGAACACATGTTATCTCAACTAGAGACCGTTGTGATTTTACCATTGATAGAATTCGTTCCGTACGGTCAAAAGAGTATAAATACATCCGAAACTTCATGACAGATAGACCTTATACGCAACCGACTTACATGGATGTAGATGGCGTAACTTTTGTCAAAACGATGAAGCAATTATATGCGGAAGGCAAATTGAATGAACAACAAGCGAGGTTCTTTGGGAAAGAACGTCCAGCCGAAGAGTTATACAACCTAAATGAAGACCCCTACGAATTAAATAATCTGGCTTCAGATGCCAATTACACGGAAATCCTTGCAGCAAATGCAGCTATTTTGGATGAATGGATAACAGAAACGGATGATAAAGGACAATACTCAGAAAAGGAAGAAGGTTTAAAATTGATGCTAGGAATCTGGGGAAAACATGCGGTGAACCCGGAATACGAGCCATTAAAAGCAAAATTTAAAGATTTAGCAGGGTCGCAGTTTGGTTTAAAAAGTGCAGGATGGAAACAGGTAACGAATTAACCTAAATTATGAAGCAGCAAAATACTAAGACAAGAAGAAGTTTTCTTTGTCAATTGGGTAGGATGACAAGTGTAGCTAGTTTAGCCTTGCCTTTACAACTTGGCTGTTTGACGGGAGTAAACTCAGTTCAAACGCCCCTAACTTTTGGGATGATAGCAGATGCCCATGCAGATTTAATTCCCGATAAAAATGTACGAATAGAAAAATTTATTAGAGAAGCGATTTCAAAAGAAGTAGATTTTATTATTCAATTAGGCGATTTCTGTTTTCCCAAAAAGGAGAATGTTGATTTTTTAAAAATTTGGCAGCAGTATAAAGGTCCAAAATATCATTTATTAGGCAATCATGATATGGATGTTTCCTCTAAGGCAGTCATCATGGATTTTTTAAAAATGCCTAAAAATTATTATTCCTTTGACCAAAAAGGAATCCATTTTGTAGTGCTAGATGCCAATTATTTACTGGTAGATAAGAAATACAAAGATTATGATACCGCTAATTTTTATGTGAACGATAATCTGCGAACCTACATCAACCCCGAGCAATTAGAGTGGTTAGCAGATGATTTGAAGCAAACCAGCTTACCAACTATCCTATTTTCTCATCAAAGCCTAATTAACCCACTTTGGGGTATAAAAAACCGCGTTGAAATCCAAACATTACTGGAAAAGGAAAACAAAAGAGCAGGCTTCCAAAAAGTGATGGCTTGTTTTAATGGACATGACCATATTGATTTTCATCGAACGCTTAATAACATCCACTATATCGAAGTCAATAGCATGTCCTATCAATGGATAGGAGCGAAATACAGCAATAAAACCAGATAT
>CALJVJ010000379.1 GCA_937974625.1 uncultured Saprospiraceae bacterium | reverse complement strand
TCCCTCTAAAAGACAGCAATTACCTGGACTTAAGATTTTATCTAGAGCTGTTCAAAAACTCAATACAATGGTCGATACTTATTTTTCCTTTTTTCAATGAACTTTTGTTGTTTTCTATTCTGTGGGGTATCAATAGAACTTCAAGTTCTGGAAGCACTACCCCTTAGTATTAAAATGATACAAGTTGACTAACTATTATTTTTCTGAAAGGTGATTTAAGATTTGCTCCTGTCCCAAGATTTACCATTTATCACTCACCATTTACCATTTACAACTTATCATTTACAACTTACCACTTTTCAAACAATCCCGAATATACCCTTTCACCACTGCCAGTCCTTTACTCATTTCCTCATTATTATTTACCACAATATCGGCTTCGTCTCGGTAGGGGAGAATGTATTTTTCAAAGGTGGGCATGACATGATGTTCATATCGATATAGCACATCATCTAATGGATAGTTGCGTTCTACTTTGTCACGCTTAATGCGTCGGATAACTTTTAGGTTTTCTTTAGTATCCACAAATATTTTTAAATCGAGCAGGGATTGCATTTTTTTGAAGTGAAATACAAAAATACCTTCTACTAGAATTATAGGTGCAGGTTTGAAAACTAAAGTTTTGGGTGTAACATTTTTATTATTAAAAACATATTCTAACCGTTTTACTTTTTTTCCTTTTATCAACTTTTTGACATCTTTTACAAAGGCTTTTTTGTCAATGGATTTAGGTCGGTCAAAGTCTTCAATGCCCTCATTATCAATAGGTTGCTGCTCTATAGGTCGGTAGTAATCATCTTGAGAAATGACACATAATTCCTTTCTGCTAAAGGCTTTTTTTAATTCACTAATGAAAGTCGTTTTACCCGAACCGCTACCGCCTGTGACACCTATGATAAGAGGTTTACCCATACTAGAATTGACTGTTTTTTTTGAAAAGTTTAGGCAAAATTAAAGGAATCCCTCCATTTTAAAAGGGAGAACTCAAAATTTTCTTACATTTGGTCAAAATCTAGAACAATTTAGGGAATAGATAAAATTATATCTACCCAAAATATACGATTTTGCAATAGTACTCTTTTTCGTAAAAGTGAAAGATGACTAGTGATTGGTGATTGGATTAGACACTGTAGTTCAGCGCTTAGTTCAATCACCAATCACTAGTCACTTCTCAACTTAAGTTTAAAAGTGCTAACAACTTTTTATTTGGATAGGTTATTTTTCCTACTCCTGTACAACCCATCAGCTATTTAAATGGATATAATTAGAGGTTTTATTGGCATAGCAACGCTCTTATTAATTTGCTATTTGTTAAGTAATAATCGAAAAGCTATTAATTGGCGGATTGTCGGAATTGGTATTAGTTTACAATTCATATTAGCTTTGATGATTTTAAAAGTCCCGGGTGTTCGGCTGGTGTTTGACTATGCAGCAAAGTTTTTTCAAAATATCCTAGCTTTCTCTAATGCAGGGGCTGAATTTATTTTTGGCGGCTTAGTAACCGATACGAGTACCTTCGGCTATATTTTTGCCTTTCAGGTGCTGCCCACCATTGTCTTCTTTTCGGCAGTGACTTCTATTCTTTATTATTTTGGCATTTTACAATATATCATTAAAGGAATGGCTTGGTTTATGGCTCGTGCAATGAACTTGTCAGGACCCGAAAGTTTGGCTGCTGCTGCTAATGTTTTTATTGGTCAAACGGAAGCTCCTTTGGTTGTAAAGCCCTATTTGGAAAATATGTCTCGCTCCGAAATGCTCTGCCTAATGACGGGAGGAATGGCGACCATTGCAGGTGGTGTTTTTGCCGCTTATATAGGTTTTTTGGGTGGAACAGACCCCGAAAGACAATTATATTTTGCTAAGCATTTATTAACTGCTTCTATTATTTCTGCACCCGCAGCTATTGTAGCTGCTAAAATGCTGTATCCTGAAACAGAGAAAGTAGATTTAGAAAAAGAATTAGAAATGTCTGGGGATGTAGGAGATAATGTACTGGATGCCATCTCTAGAGGTATAACAGACGGCTTAAAACTAGCAGTCAATGTCGGCGTTATGCTCTTAGCTTTTACTGCTTTAATCGCAATGGCGGATGCTACTTTTTTATGGTTGACAGATATCGTAAATAGCGGAGTTGCCTTGATTGGTGGAGAAGGAGTAGGGGACTGGAATGAAAGCATTAAAGTTGCGACAGATAATCGTTTTCAAGGGTTTAGTTTTACTTATCTGCTGGGATTAATATTTGCCCCTTTTGCCTGGTTATTAGGGACACCCACTCAAGATATAGTTTTGGTGGGCCAACTATTAGGTCAAAAAACAGTCTTAAATGAATTTGTAGCCTATGGCGAATTGAATAACTTTAGAGAGGCAGGGATAACATTACATCCTAAGTCTATCATTATTGCCACTTATGCACTTTGCGGTTTTGCAAACTTTGCTTCTATCGGTATCCAAATTGGAGGTATCAGTTCGCTCGCTCCTAGTCAACGCTTAGCTTTGACAGAGTTAGGATTGAAATCTTTAATTGGTGGAACAGTTGCTTGTTTTCTAACGGCTTGTGTTGCAGGAATGCTTTATTAAGGGTGATTTGTAAATCTGGACTCACCACTAACTGAACTGGCATATTATCTAAAAGGCAAGAAAAACGTTTACTAAACTTTGAAAGTTTAGTAAACGTAAGCTTGAGCAACCAAATCTCATTAAAAAGGTGAAAAATAAGGGTCGCTAAGTTTACAAACTTAGCGACCCTTATTTTTTTTAACCTTCCTTTTTATAAACTGATGCCTTTTATCACAGATACCCTCCACTATTGATTCAATACAATATTATTATAGTAATTCAAAAAACCTTCCATTTTTAATTTTGGTAAAATTAGATAGTTTCCTGCGGTGCTATCAGGCACAATCTCTTTTCTATAAGAAGGGTTTAATTGTTTTAAAATTGGAACGGGTATGTCTAATGCTTGCGAGATTTGTTGAAACGAAAGTTGACTGTAAATAGTGGCTACTTTCGTAAACTTCATAAAATATGCATTATCTGCTGCTTTCAAACCGTGCTGGTCGTAGAAATTCATCACGTAAATGGCACAGCCCAATCGGTTGATATAATGTTGTGTTTCTTCAGGAAAATGAGGTTTAATACTCCAAAAATCTCCTCCATTACCTAATCGCATCGCTTTTTGTACACCGCCACCACCACAATTATATGCTGCAGCCGCTAAAGTCCAATCTCCTAATAAACCGTGGAGAAAGGTAAGATATTTTAAGGCTGCCTGTGTCGATTTGTGCGGGTCTCTGCGTTCATCTATTTGATTATTGATAATCAACCCATAACGACGGGCAGTAGCGGGCATTAATTGCCACAAACCTACCGCACCAGCTTTAGAGATAGCATTAGGGTCCATACCCGATTCTATTACAGATAAATATTTTAATTCATCAGGAAGGTTGGCTGCCTTTAAATATTTTTCAATAATTGGAAAATAAATTTGCGCTCTTCCAATAATAAGTTGAGCGCCGCGGCGACCTTGTACAGTGAAACTTTTGATACCTGCTTTTACTTCTTCTGTATATCGAATATCAAAAACACCTGCTTTTTCCATCAGGTTATTTTTTATATCTAAATGACTTGGAGTTGTTGGATTATTTTCTACAATGGATGGTGAATGATTAGCGAAAGCTACTTGTGTGACTAATAATAAACCTATAGTAATGCTTAGAATACTAAGTAAGTGTGTCATGGATTGAGGGTATTGAACTGGTGTACTTTTTATAACCTTTGTGTGATTGTGAAATTAGTTTGTAAAATTCTTTTCCTATAAAAACTACTGTTAGACAGAGGGTTATAGCTCTTCTAGGAAGTTTTTGATTTTTACTTTTTAGCCTGATTAATGATTCTCCAAAGTTTTAATTTTGGATATTTAACTTACTTAGAAGCTGTTTGAATTTAGCGTTTAGAATTTGTTATGCCTCTTTTTTAGCCAATCATCGTTACAAAAAAACTTATTTAGGAAGACTAAATTCCGGTATTTGCGCCTTGATTGGTAAAAAAATGAGCTATAACATTTTTCAAAAACTAAATTCAAACAGCTTCTTATAATATTTACCCTAAAAAGGGTATTTCTTATATTACAATTAAATATAATGCCTAACTCCAATTATCTTGCCAGTTTTAATTGAATAATATTTATCGTAATATTTTTAAGACTCATAATCAATTGAATATGTTAGTTAATCTTATTGGAGTGTACTATTTTTTTAGTATTAAGCTATTCAAGGAAATTATAATTGGTGGGGTTCTTAATGCTATAATATTTTATTCTTTTTTCGATTTTTTAAATTTTTTGTGCCTTTGTAAGTTTTTTTATGCTGCCTTCTAATGAATCTATTTCAATTTTTCGAAGATATTTAGTCAAGCTCTAAGACTTAGAAATGAAAAATAAATAACAAGTAGCTTGGTCTAACTTATTTAATTTTCATTTCTTAAAGCCTTTGGCCAAGGTTATTAGTATTAATTTCTGCTTTCGCTATTTGAATCGGCTTATAACCACCGAAAAAATAAATTGCCTACAACCTCGAAAAAGTCTGCTAGTTACTACTTTTTAAAACTTTAATATTTGTTTTAATTATATGTAATAAGTGAATTGGATTCTTTTTGTGGTCAAGTGGGATATTCCATCATTCAAGACTAATTTGATTTTTCCGATTTATTCTAAAGTCTGGCAACTTGAAATGTATAACTTTTGAATAGTTATCTGTTTTGCGGTTCTTTAAAGCCTTTTATAAAAAAAATACGATTGAATGTTATTTTTTCAAAGTGCCTTTTACAAGTTTGTAGTGAATTTTGGCGGATGTAATATCTGGAATGTTGTCGTCGTCTTTTTAATTTCATAGATTACATCTATATTGTGATTATTAAAATCAGTTTGGTTTATTAGTTTTATATGTTCATTTTTACGGTTAAATCATATATTAATCATGGAATTCTTTAATCTAATCCGTACAGGAGATTTGGCGACCATACAAAAAATGGTTGCTGCCGATAGTAGTTTACTACAGAAAAAAGACGCTAGAGGCTTTACCCCTTTGGTCATGGCGACTTATAGTGAGCATTATGAGATTGCTGATTTTTTGCTGAAAAATGGTGCTGAAGTAAACCAGCAAGATGGAGTCGGTAATACCGCTTTAATGGGAGTTTGCTTTAAAGGGAATACGAAGATTGTTCAATTATTAATTGATAAAGGAGCCGATGTCAATCTTATTAATTCTAAAGGGGCTACTGCTTTAATTTATGCAGCCATGTTTGGTCAGACCGATATTGCTAAGGTTTTATTGGCGGCTGGTGCTGATAAATTCATCAAAGATGGAGATGGCCAAACCGCATTGAATTATGCTAAAAATAAAGGTATTACAGGGCTGGTTCAATTATTACAATAGTACTTTTTTAAGAACCCGGTGATTTAAGCCTACTTTTTTCAAATCATACCTTATTTGAGTAGCGTTCTATTTTGTTATTCTATAACAAAGGCTTAAAGGCAGAAATGTGTCAATTTTCCGCCCTCTGCCATAAAATTAATTCCCCTATGAATCTCAATCAACTAGAATACATCGTTGCAGTAGATAAGCATCGCCATTTTGCAAAAGCAGCTAAGGCATGTTTTGTTACTCAACCGACTTTAAGTATGATGATTCATAAATTAGAAGAAGAGTTAGACTCAAAGATTTTTGACCGTAGTAAAAAGCCTGTTGTACCTACTGAAGTAGGTTATAAAATCATAGAACAGGCACAAAAAACACTCGTTGAAAGTAAAAAAATGGCGGAAATAGTTGCCAGTCATAAAAACACGATTGCAGGTAAAATTCGAATAGGAATTATTCCTACGCTAGCACCTTATCTTTTGCCATTATTTATAAAATCATTTTTGGCGGATTACCCTTCTATTCGATTGAAAATTTCAGAATACACGACGGAGAATATTATTGATAAATTGCAAAAAGGAGAAATTGACTTAGGGATTTTAGTGACGCCGCTGAATCATAAATTTTTAGAAGAGCGCCCATTATTTTACGAAACCTTTATGATTTACTCATCTCATGAGTACACTAAAAAATACTTGCTAGCAGAAGATATTAATCTGAATGAACTCTGGTTATTGGAAGAAGGGCATTGTTTTCGTTCCCAAATTTTGAACCTTTGTGAACTTAGAAAAAAAGAAGATTTGCAACTAGAATATGCTGCGGGTAGTATCGAAACTTTAAGGCAATTAGTTGAAAACCAGAAAGGTGTGACGGTTTTGCCGGAGTTGTCTACTAGATATCTATCAGCAGAAGCACGTAAAAAGTTAATGCCCTTCCAACCCCCAGCTCCTGCCAGAGAAGTGAGTATTGTAACCCATAAAGACTTTGTGAAAAAACGAGTAGTGGAGATTTTGGAAAAGGCTATTTTGGCATCTTTGCCCGAAGAAATAAGAGAAAGGAAAGAGTATGAGCGGATTGATATATGAGGCTTAGGGCAGCGGGTTTAAGGCACATCCCTATGCTCTAAACCCACTGCACTTAGTTATTACCCTTCTACCATAGTATGAAAAACATTCTGCACATCGTCATCTTCTTCAATTCTTTCCAATAATTTTTCTACTTCTGCAACAGCATCTCCAGTTAGGGTTTTAGTTATATTCGGAATGCGCTCAAAACCTGAAGAAACGATATCGATTTTCATGTCTTCTAGGGCAGATTGTAAAGACCCAAAATTACTAAACTCACCGTAAATAACGATTTTAATTTCTTGGTCTTGTTCTTCTGCATCTGGCTCCTCTACAAAAACTTCTTCTGCGCCGTGGTCGATTAACTCCAATTCCAATTCCTCAGGGTCAATATCTCCCTTATTTATTTTGAAATAGCATTGATGGTCAAACATATAACTAACAGAACCCGTCGTTCCCATACTACCATTACATTTATTAAAGTAGCTACGAACATTGGCAACCGTTCTTTGGTTATTATCCGTTGCTGCTTCGACAAAAACAGCGATACCATGTGGTGCATATCCTTCAAAAGTTACCTCTTTATAGTCAGAAGTATCTTTATCCTTGGCTTTTTTTATGGCTCTTTCGATTAAGTCCTTTGGGACATTGGCAGCTTTTGCATTTTGCATCACTGCTCTCAACTTGGCATTGGTCTCTGGTTCTGGTCCACCTTCTTTAATCGCTATGACAATGTCTTTTCCAATTCGACTAAATACTTTGGCCATCTTTGACCAACGTTTCATTTTTCTTTCTTTACGAAATTCAAACGCTCTTCCCATTTTATTATTTTTGAATGATTAAGTACATCCTAAGTAATACAGCCTAATTAATTTGTATTACTTGAAATTTCCGCTCACAAAAATAACGGAATTTATAAAAATTGTAAAGGGGTGAATAATTGTTAGTTGTAAGTGGTGAGTTGTAAATCGGAATTATCCCTGATATACCACTTACTACTCACCACTGGCACTATTCTCGGCTGCCTCTATATAATTCATAATGAGCTAGTTGACATTCTAAAGCACCATTGAATAAAATCTTTTTGAAAGATGGTCGAAGCCCTAATTGTTTCATCGCTTTAATATTAGCGGTAATAATCCAAGCATCAAAGCCTTGAAAATTATGCTTCAAAGCATGACCAATATCCTTGTAGAAGGCATTTACATCTGCTATTTGTAATCGCTCATCATAAGGTGGATTCATTAGGAGCGTTCCTTTCTCCGCCTCTGGATTTAGTTTAAGCAAGTCATCTCTTTCTACCTCTATTTTACCTTCCATGTTACCTGCTAAAATATTTAATCTAGCTGCTTTGACTGCTCCAAAATCTTTGTCATACCCCAATATCTTATGTGGAAAGTCTATGATTTTTGCTTCCGCTTCTTTTTTGACTTCTTCCCAAAGGGCTTTGTCAAAATCTTTGTAGCGCATAAAGCCAAAGGTTTTTCGATTGATTTGTGGCGGGATATTATAAGCATACATCGCAGCTTCCATCAAGAAAGTACCTGAACCACACATCGGGTCAATAAAATCACTATCTCGCTGCCAATTGGTGCTTAGAATAATTCCTGCGGCTAAGACCTCATTGATGGGCGCCTCGCCGACGGCGGTTCGATAGCCCCGTCGATTTAGCGTTGCGCCTGATACATCCCAAGATAAGGTACAGACATTATCATAACTCAAATGCACATTTAATCGATGGTCTGGATTTTCTCGGTCCACACTCAATCTAAGACCGTCATATTTAGTTCTAAATTGGTCAACTATCGCATCCTTTGTCTTGAGTGCCAAGTATTTAGAGTGCGTAATGTATTTAGAACTGGTCGTGCCGTTGATGGCAAAGGTATCATCCAAAGTCATCATCTCTGTCCAATCAACTTCCCGTATTTTTTTGTATAAATGATTTTCGTGCTTTGTCTTAAAGGTATGAAAAGGAAGGAATATTCGTAAGGCAGTTCGTGCTTCGTAAATGCAACGATAAATTACTTTTTTCGTGCCTTCAAAAGTGACTGCTCTTTTGTGAATTTTTGTGTCTTGACCGCCTAAAGCCCTTATTTCTTTAGCTAATATCTCTTCTAAACCTGAAAAGGTGGTTGCCGTTATTTGCATGCATGCGTTTTCTGTAAATAATGCTGCAAAGCTAAGGAAGTTTACCACCAAATTTCATGGATTCTCACAAAATCATCCGTTTGCTTGATAATTTTCGATTTTGTTGACTCTTTTCAGTGGGTTGGGAAATTTTAAATTAGGCTTTTAATAATCAGAATTTGCTGCAATTATTATTAAGTCAACTTTTCGAAACATTAGACTTTTTTCGATAAATTTAGCTTTTTTTTAGTGCGTAATAATGGTATTTTAATGCTGCAAAATGAATAAAATTGCAAATGCAATTACTGTCAAAGTCATGCCAACCATGAAAATTAGGTAACAAGTTCGTAGTTGCATAAATTTATTCCCTAAGGCTTTTCCTAGATAAAACAAATCGCTGATAATAGAATCATCTAATTTATTCTCGTCATCCAACACTAATTTAATCCCCGCTTTATATTCTTTAAAGCCCATTTTATAGAAATTGCCATAGAAAAATAAATTGGTGGGCCCACCTTCGATACTTTTAACGGCAGTCATCCCTTTGGTTTTTATTGGACGAGTAGTTAAGGTGGCATAAATGATGGTCGCCACACAGGTTGTCAAGAGAATGGAAATAGGATAAACCATTTTAGGGTTGGAAGAAATAACAGGCGCTAATAAAGAAAGAGAAACGGTGATAATACCTGCATTGATGGTTAGCATGATGTTTGCCTTATTGTCGGCAATGCTCGTTAAGTCAATGTGATTTCTAAGTGCAGTCTTGAACATCATTTGTGCACTTTTATTGCTATTAATACTATCTGTGAGTGTTAGCCTAGCTTTTTTTTTTCTTTTTTTTTCTTTTTTTTCAGAAAGGATATTATTAAGCGCTTTTACTACTTTTTTTCGATTCTTCGCTTTTTTAGTATTAAATAATTCGTTTGCCTTTTCTGTGAAATAGCTATGACCATCCATGAATGCTATATTCATTTCCATAAATGCGGCATCTTCATATTCTTGATTTAGAAAAATCTTCATTTCGTGCCGAAGATTAGCTATCGTTTTCATGTATTTGCCTTGCCCAAGATTATTCAAATCTGAATCTTTAATGATTCGTTGCAATAGATTTTTAGGGACATATACTAATTTAGTGGCGTCGATTAAGTCTACCACCAAGGCTATTTTATCTTCTGGATAATTATGTGATTTTAAAAAGGAAATGGCTAAGTCTGCGCTAACTTGCTCATGTCCTGTATAAGCTTTTACGTAGCCTGTATCATGTAGTAGTGCCGCTATTTCCATCGCTTCCATGTTGGCTTCACCAATTTCGTAATGTGCTCCAAGTATAAGTGCTGTCTCCCGCACAGACATGGTATGGTTTAAATCATGATAGTGTAGATTGGGTGGCAAATCTTGCTCAAATATTTTGAGCACATATTCTTCTGTAAGCTTAACTATGTTTTTCATACGCTGTTTTCTCGATTAAAGCGATTTCCGCTATTCCTCCTTGCATCATCACAAATACTCCTAAAAGTTTTTGATACTCTCGGAATTCCTTTACTTTGTTGATTGTTTAATTGGGGTTAATAGAATATGCATCAAATTTAAGCTTTTTTCTCTTTTTTTAATTAAAAAAAGGAATAGAATAATCTAGAGAGTAATTTTTATCGGAATTATTCCACCTTATATCACCTAATAGCATGAATTTCTTAACGGCTAAACTGCGAGTAAAATTATCAAAAGTCCTCTGGATTACGGGGCTTTGGATGCTTGTAGCCGTTCTAGAGTCCCTATATATCCATACTTTAGCTATAGATTTCACGCCTTTTCAAGCCAATGAATTTTATGATTTTTGGGAATTACTCAAAATAGAAGTCATCACAGCTGCCGTAGCAGGATTTGTTTTAGGCTCTGTGCTTATTTTTTTCTTGAGAGGCCGTTTTAGAGATAAATCGTTTTTAGAAGCTGTTTTTTTGAACACAGCTATTCTGACAATGATTCTATTTGTGGCTATTGGTATCGCTATTTTTATCTATGAGGGCAATACGCATATTTTTGCATTTCTTAATAAAAATGCCTCCAACCAACTTTTTCACTTCTATTCAAGTCCATTTTTTTTAAAGACTTTATTCTTTTGGCTAATCATTATCTTTTTGACCAATCTTTTTTTAGATGTCAATGAGAAATATGGGGCGGGGGTGCTTAGGCAGCTCATCATGGGGAAATATCATCACCCTAGAGAGGAAGAACGAATTTTTATGTTTTTAGATATGAAAGGGTCAACTAGCATTGCCGAAAGAATTGGCCACATCCAATTTTTCGAATTATTGAATGACTTTTTTAAAGATATTACGGACCCCATTTTATTTACTAGAGGTAGTATTTATCAATATATCGGCGATGAAGTAATCATTGTTTGGAAAATCCCTAATGGGGTCAAAAACGGTAACTGTATCCGCTGCTATTATAATATTCGAGCAGCTATCAATCAAAAAGCGGCAGAGTATGAAACAAAATATGGTGTTGTTCCAGATTTTAAGGCTGGCATTCATTGTGGTAAGGTAACCATTGGCGAAATTGGTGTTTTAAAAAGAGATATTGTCTTTTCAGGAGATGTCCTGAATACAACTTCTAGAATGCAATCTATGTGCAATGACTTTGGGGTTAAATTATTGATTTCCAAAAGATTAATGGATAAAGTCGGTTTGCCTCCTAATCGCTTAGATACTAGAAAAATTGGTAATATTTCCCTGAAAGGGAAAAAGAAAAAAGTCGTGCTCTATACTATCGAGGAGGAGCAGTCACGGGTTTAGTTTTTATTATTTTTTGACCTGATTTTTGTCCCCTTTTTCCATTATAATAATAGACTAAGTTGGCCATTGGATATTTTTCTGAGAGATGCTCTTTTAGAAAATTTTCTGCCATTTGTTGGTCTCGGAAGTCTCCAAGCATATAGCTATATATGCCATTTGGTTGTTGTTCTAAGGTAATGTTGCCATGTCGATTGAAAATCTCATGCGTGGTCGGTAATTCATTTAAAGCGGTCAAAAATTCGATTTTATATCCCGTATAATAATTAGGTAATATTCGTGCATTTAATCGAGTATCGGCGCTTGCAACCATTGTTTCACCCAATCGAGGTTGACCCGTAGTTATTTTTCTTGAAGCTGCAGCTCGGTCATAATCACTCGGAATCCTTCGATTATTATCGGACGTATTTACTCGATTTGTTTCCGCAATTTTTACATCAGGTTGATAGGCGGTTTTTATAGGTATTTGCATTGATGCTTCTCTTTCCGCAGCTTCATCATAGTTCGCATCTACTAGTCTTGTGGCATTGGTTACTTCTGCATATGGGTCATTGGTATTCATTTCTTGAGCGAATGAGACACCATCTTGGTTGACATTAGGCATTATTTTTTCCGTATCTACACCATATTCTTTTACGGCTGCCGCTAAATCTGGGGGTAAGTCTGTTCCTGAACGAGCGACAAATTGTTCTTGCGTATCGAAATTCAAACCCGAATTAAAGCGCTCTACCTCGATAATTTGTGCTAAACTTCTATTCCTCAAAAAATTATCGGTTACTTGACGCGTTATTTTCCATTCTACTCTTTTATTCTGCATATGTAACTCATTGCTACAAACAATATCATTCCTACAGCCATTTACCAACTGGGTTTCACCATACCCTTTAGCAATCAATTGGTTAGGTTGAATTTGGTTAGAATTGTAAATATACTGTGCAATGGTCTCGGCTTGCTGTTGAGATACATTTAGATTTTGCTGGTCATTCCCTCTAGCATCTGTATGCACCCCTAGTTCGAAAGTTAAATGTGGATTGTCTTTTATTAGAGTGACTAGTTTGTCCAACTCCTTTCGCCCTGTTTCTGTTTGGGCACTAAAGTCCCTACTTACTTGGTCAAGTTTTTCTGGTCTGTTTTGTTGAATGGGCCTTAAACTAATGTTCGCTAATAAGGTGCCCATCTGGTTTTTTTCTGTCAATACATCTGAGACACCAGGCTCTACCTTGCCTACGCCTTCAAAACATAAAATACAACCCTTGACATCTACAAAGGCTTCTAATCGTTTTGAGAAAAAACCGTCCTTTCTTATTAATATACTGTAATGGTTTCCACGTTCAAAGTTGACTTTAAAAGTAGGTTTAGGATGGTTTGGATATGTTAATGTTGTTTTTTGGGTGGTGTTATTATACACTTCAATTCTAGCGCCTGTGATGGCGTCTACTTCTTTCTGCCCTGGGACCATCATTTCTGCCATTGTGACATCAAATAGGTAACCAGGCTTGCGGAACATTTTTATTTTGGTGAAAACTTTTTTATTCTTGTCGGCTGGTTGGATGATTAAGGTGGTCTTTTGCAGATTGAATAAATCTTTTTCTGCGGAAATTTCATAGGTGGTTCCAGCAGGTACTTGCGCTGAAAAAAAGCCATCTTTATTAGTGAAAGCACTAGTAACCAATTGCTTATTATCTTTTTTGAAAATTTTGACAGCGACTTCATTTAAGTAGCCTCTGTTGCCATCTTCAAAAACATAACCTTCTATCGTACTGTTTTGTGCAAAGGAAGTGTAAGCTAAAATAACGATGAATAATAATCCTAATACTGATTTTCTCATAGCTTTCTAATTATTTAGAAGGAGGATTTTGGCTAAAAAAAAGCTTTTACTACGATGAAACGCAGCGAGGCTATGTTTTATTGATAATTCTTAAATCAATTATCTTTAATGATGAAGAAAAAATAAGTCCGTCTTTTATCATTTTGCTTTAGCCTCCTTTTATAGCTGTTTATAAAAATGAAACTAAATCAAAATGACGGACTTATTTTTTCATGCTTGCTTAACAGGTTTTAACCAAAAATAAGGGAATCTATACAAATATTAAAATTTAGTTCAAAGATTTAGAGACTTATGGAACGTATTCCTGTCCAAATTAGTAGACAATAGTAACAACTATTTTTGTCAAGTATTTTATAATTATAGGTCAATTGACTCCAATGAATGGAGGTCTAACATTGACCATGCAAAAAATATGCCTTTGAAAATTATCTTTATGGGAACGCCAGATTTTGCAGTTCCTTCTTTAAAAATTTTAGTAGAAAACGGTTATGACGTCGTTGGGGTGATAACTGCAACCGATAAGATGGGGGGGCGTGGTAAAAAGAAAGTCATTCAATCGGCGGTTAAACAATATGCGGTGGAACAGGGGTTGAAAGTATTGCAACCCAAAAACCTAAAAAAGCCCGAATTTGTAGCTCAAGTTCGTGCTTTGAAAGCTGATTTACAGATTGTTGTAGCTTTTCGAATGTTGCCAGAAGTGATTTGGAATATGCCAAAATTAGGGACTATGAACCTTCACGGCTCTTTACTCCCAAAATATCGAGGTGCTGCACCTATCAATTGGGCAGTCATCAAAGGTGAAAAGGAAACAGGGGTTACGACTTTTTTATTAAAACACGAAATAGATACGGGGGATGTGTTATTTCAACAAGCCTTGCCTATTGGAGAAAATGAAACAGCAGGAGAAGTCTATAATCGAATGATGGAAATGGGGGCAGGTGTCTTACTGAAATCTGTACAGGCTTTGGAGTCAGGTAATTATCAACCATTGCCACAAAAGGACGAAGCAGCTACTAAAGCACCGAAGATATTTCATGATACTTGTGAAATTGATTTTATCCAACCTACTCAAAAAATACATGATTTTATCAGAGGACTAAGCCCCTATCCAACGGCTTGGACGATGCTAGAAGATAAGAAGTTGAAAATCTTTAAAACCACAAAAGAAATTATTGACCACGATAAGGAACCTGGGAAATACTTTTCTGATAACAAAAGCTACTTAAAAATTAGTACCATTGATGGATATATTTGCTTAGCAGAACTACAATTAGCGGGCAAAAAAAGAATGGATGTTAAATCATTTTTGAATGGTTTTAAACTCTCTTAACCAAAAATTAAAAAGAATGGGGGGATGGAAATACCTTTCTACCCCTCTACCTTTCTACCTCTCTACCTTTCTATTAATCTCATAAAACCCTACCTTTGTTGTCTAAACTATCCTTGCCAATCCTGGCCTTGATAATAGTTTAAATTTGCAGCACTTGAAACGATATATTAAGAGCTTACGTGATTTTCGAAAATTCCATCGATATACTGGTTTACTATTAGCAACATTGCTGTTAATTAGTGCAGTGACTGGTATATTATTATCCCTCAAAAAGGATGTAGACATTATTCAACCACCTACCCAAAAAGGCGTTAGCAAAGATTTGTCCACTTGGAAATCTGTGGCGGAACTTTCTACGCTCGCTACTACTGCCTTCTACGCTGCTCATCCTGACCAAAAAGGGAATCAGATTGACCGCTTAGATGTTCGACCCTCTAAAGGTATCGCCAAAGTACTATTTGAGGAAGGTAATTGGGAAGTGCAAATTGATGGCACCTCTGGGGAGGTAAAATCTATTGCCAAACGTTATTCTGACTGGATTGAAAGCTTGCACGATGGCTCTATTATCAGTGATGGTTTTAAATTGATTTCTATGAATGTTTTAGGAATTGGGGTTCTTATCCTTATTTGCTCTGGTGTTTGGTTGTGGTATGGTCCTAAAGTGGTTCGGGAAATGCGACGGTGATTTTTTTAATTTTCCATTTGAAAAGAGGGTAATCACTGATGAGTTTAATTTCCTATCATCCTTCTTTTATACATTTCTATTGGCATCATACCCATTGCTCTTCTTCTATTATTAAGATTGGGTAAATCCTCGGTGTCTCTCAATTCAGCAATCTTATTTTTTCTATCAACCTTCGAAAACTGCGAACCATATCTTTGTTTCTGTCCCGAATTTACCTGTATTCTATCATATAAATAGGCATAATTCTGTTTAGAAAATTCCCCTTTTTGGGCCCCCAATTCTATATTTATTAGTTGTGCTTTTTGCCATTCTTTATCCCTATCAGCGTGTTGAATGATGAAAAAAACGCCACGCATGGCGTCTTTACCAATTAATTTGCGGGTAGGAAAACCATATTCTTGAATGATTTCCGATAAACGGGCTTGATTCTTATTATCCACAACTCCCATACTAGGCGAAATAAAAGTAGCTGGGTCGAAATTATTTTTGGTAATAAATGCTTTCATTGAGATTCCGCTTGCTGGTTGACTATCAATATACTGATTGATTATCTCTAATTCTTCATTAGAAAACCCATAATTCCAAAATATTTCTTTTATCTGTTCTCGGTTTTTTTCATCAACAACAATTTCTCCTCGCCTAATAATTTTAGTTGTATCTATTTGGTATTTGGCGATAAAATCCTTCATCATATTTCCCCTCACCGCTTGGTCATCAAGAAATAGTTTAATTATTTCTAATTGTAATTTTTTGTTTTTAATCTTTTCCTTAGGAAGATTTATACATGGAGCCAATGCTTTTGCAAATTGTTGCGCACATATTTTACGCTGTATTTCATCCGACTGATTGGATAATATCCTTAACACTTCGCCTTCCTTCGATAAAGCTGCTTTATTTTTTAATCCACTTATCAAAAAATTGACCCCAATTGATTTGTTCAAGGAAAGGAGCGAATCAAACTGGATTTCAGCTAAATGAGTATTTTTATTCCACGAGTTTTCTACCATCCGCCAGCCAAGCTTCCACGTGGCTTCCTCCATGGGGGCTGCTGCTGACTCATTGACTGTCTTAGCAGAACAACCTGCAAATAAAAGCCAAATGCTTAGTAGCTTAATTGTTGTAAGCTTCATTCGTTTTCTGATTTAGGATTGAAATATTTATTCTCTGGGTACATCTTGGCAAAGAATTTTATGTCCATTTTTGTAGGGAGCATGTTTCTATTAAAGATAACCGCATCCATTACATTCCCAATATCGTTTTTCATATAGGCATTTCCTAATGGTCTGGATGGGTAATTCTTGAAACGCCTTCCTTTAAAAGGGACTAAAAAATTGTCATGTTCAGATTGACTTAGTAAAAACTCAAACGTTCCTTTTTTCGCAGGTTTAATTTTTTTGCTTTTATCCAAACCAAAAGACCCTGAAAATGCAGTAAAACCTATAGTGTAAACCTTTGCACCATATTTTTCTTTCACATAATTCCCCATTCTTGGAGATTTCTTTAAATAATTCCCAGCCAATAATTGAATGATAGGATTTCTAAACCTTACTTCCGTCGAATTATATAGAAAATGACTTGTTGCGCCCCAGCAAATAATTTTGCTTTTAGGATATTGTTCCTTTAACCAAACTAAGTTTTTTGCCATCTGTTTATCCCTGTCATCTGTTCCTAGTGCAAGGTCTGATAGATGGACTTTTACATTTTTGAGGGTTTGAATCCAAAAATTTGTTTGAGCATTAGTAGGTAGTTTGTTTAATTTTTGAACAAGCAAATTTAGATAGGTGGTATCTAATTCAGGTTGATTCCTTTTTAATTTTTTGAATTCACGGGTAACAGAATAGTTGAAATTTTCTTTTAAATGTTGCCATTCATTGGTATTTAAGATGGATTCATCTGTTTGCTTTAAATAATTAGACAAGTCAGTTAGTAGATTTTTTTTTGAAAAATTCATGTAAAACTGACTGTCAAACCCTCGCAGTTTAAGTGGGTTGTTAAGCTTGTTTGTTTCTAAATATTCAGCCAAAGGAATTATGGATTTAGTGGTAGACCAAATATAGGATATACTTTGCCCCATTGCGTCCCGGACTGGCATCCCGGCTTCAATTAATTCTGATGCTTTGTGCACATCATAGAAGCCACCTTCAAAGACTAATATATCAAAACCGAGTTCTTTATGGAGATATTTAATCAATTTTATCTTAGTTTCATAGGCAGTAGCTTCCCCATGTGACTGTTCGCCTAACATCACTATTTCAACATCCTTTAAAAGCGTTTTTAGAGCAGCGTAGTCGGTATAGTCTTCGTTATTTTCAGTTACTTCTCCAAGATTGATAAGATTTCCCTTAATAGATTCAAAGGTTATCGTTTGAGCAATTAATCCTATAGTTGATATTGTTAAAGCTAGAATTCCTAATAGTATTTTTTTCATATTGTAAAGTATTTAAATGAATTGATTTATACTTATAACTCCAAAAGTAAGACTAGAATTTTAGGGAAGGAACCAATAATATTTTAACGCAGATATTTGGTGATGAATGCTAAAATAAGAACTACGCCCCATTAGTCACCAAATATCTGCATTGATACTTATTACATTCCAATACTCCTAAACAGTTCCTATATTTGGACTAAAGAATAGAGTAGAGGGGTGAAAATTAAATAGCTAAATCAATGATAAATAAGATAGGTCCATATTGGTTGTGTCAATTATCTGGCTGGTTTTTGGCATGCTTGTATTGGATAGAAGGTATGGTTACTTGTGAATGTATCAGTATTACAAATGCTACTATTAATACGATTCTTACCTATGTAACTGGTATTTTAGTTACCCATTTTTATGTATTGGGGATAAGAAAATATAAACTACAGGATATAGACTTTCCTAAGGTTGTTTATTACATTATCCTATTGATTCTCCTTGTATCTATTTCCTTATGGGTAGTAAATATTTTCATTAACTACTATACTTATAAGGAACACTATTACTTACGGGAAAGCAAGTTTGATAGCCTTTCCGTTTATGCAAGAAACTCATTCGACATGTTCGTCGTTTTTGGCAGAACAGGTAGTACTTGGGTACTGGCTTATTTCTTGTACCACTTGGGGCGAAGGAGTAATATTGCCCAAAAAGAAAAAGCAGAAATTAATCAATTATATACAGAAGCTTCTTTGAATCACTTAAAGGAACAGGTGAATCCTCATTTTATGTTTAACTCTTTAAACAGTGTAAAAGCACTAATAAATGAAGACCCTGAAAAAGC
>CALJVJ010000378.1 GCA_937974625.1 uncultured Saprospiraceae bacterium | reverse complement strand
GCAAAAAAATAGCCGAGCAAAATGCCCAGCTATTTCATAATAAGTAATTCTTACGCTAGTGGTTTGTTTTTTAGTGTTCCTCTAAATCTCACAAAAAAGGTCCCCTAAATTTTTTAATATGTTTCAAAGTGTTATCGCATTCCACAGCTTTTAACACTAGCGAAAAACTATTTATCTAAAAACTAATCTTACTCTTAATTATGATTACGAAAAAGAAGTTGGTTCTAACATCTTGCTTTAGCTTTCTTTTTTTTACAGCATAGCTGTTTAAAAAAGAAAACTAAAACAAGATGACCAACTTTTTTTTCATAAAGTTTTACCGAAAATGATGAATTTTGCCCACTACTCACTGCCCACTGCCTACTGAACCTTCGTCATTTTCTTAGTCGTCACTCCAAACGGAGTGGATAATTGATAATAATAAGTCCCTTCAGGTAAATGCTGTACAGCTACCTCAATTTCATTCTTACCTCTTTGATAAGTCCCTTCCCGCTTTTGAACGATTTGCCCTTGGGCGTTGACCAATTGAAAGACAACATTCCCTTTTGCGGGCAAATCGAAAGCGATGGTTGTGTGTTGGTTAAAAGGATTCGGTGTATTTTGATACACCTGAAATCCAATAGGTGATGGATCTCTGAAATTCAAAGACACATCGAGAAAATTCCCACTGAAGCTATATGCTTCAGCGGGTGTGTGGTTGGAGGTGATTTTTAGCAATTCATCTAATTGACCCTCTTTTGTTGCCTGAAATGCTAGGGTAAATAGAGGACTTGTTGTTTCACGGGATTGTAATGTGTGCCAGCTTGTGGTTAAAAGACCTCGTTCTTTCATGGTCTGTCCAAAGTGTTCAGAGTTTGCTACACCTCCTTCGATATGTAATAATTTTAAATGTTTAAATGCTAATGTAAATTGATAACCAGTGATTTTTGCCAAATCAGTTGCATAAAAAGGAACGGTATATACTTCTCCTTCCTTAAGACTTTGATTATCTGTTGTTAAAGCAAAAATTTCTTTTTGTGTTCTGCTACCACTTGGCCGAGCAGAGCGGTTAGGTACGGCACTTCCATTGATATCGCCAATCTTGACGCCAAGGAAGTCCATACCTAATCGATCACCGGATAAGTCGCGGATAGTTTTTTCTTCGTGACTGCTTTCTAATTGCATACCAGCCGCCTCATCAATAAATTCATGGTCCATATCCACAAACCTCCAACTAGTGTTGTTAGGGAATGTTTGGATAATGCTCAGGATTAATTGTCGAAGTTGTACGAGGTCAAATGCGGTTACCGTACCTGATTTATTGACATCGGCGGCTATGTATTTATAAGGAGTATCAAATTTGCTGATACCTAAAATATGTTGACTAATTAACACTAAATCAAAAGTGCTTACCCCATTTAAAGGATCATTATCTTTTATAGGTCTGATTGTATAATCTGCTCCGTCTGGCATAGTGAATTCAAATCCGCCATTACCATTGGACATGATAGATAGGTTAGCGTCTGTGCTTGCTACGGCTATTTCTACCTCCTCTATTGGTTGTCCTGCAAAGTCCATAACTTCTCCCGAAATACTTCTTCTGGAACAAGACAACATATTATTTTGAATGATTACTTTAGATATGCAGTAACTAAAGTTTCCTGCTTCATCCATCACATAAAAGGACACATCTTGAGTACCTAAGAATAGACAACCTAATTCTAAAAAGTCTGGGAGCGCCATTACTTCTGCTGCTGTCGTTGGACGTGGTATATTTAGGACAGGATGCCACAATCGCCTTTTTAAGTCAATTTGGTCGGTACAATTGTCATAACTGCCACGGTCAAACATATCTACATGAACGGTAACAAAACGATTGCCTGGAGTTGTTTCGGCTACGATACCACTACTGCAATATGCAATAGGGGCTAAACCATCCGTAAAAGTGTAGAATTCAGCTATTTGAGAAGTATTACTAAAAGGGTCTGTTACCCACCAATTAACTTCATAGGTCGGCCCAGGATATACTATCTGACTGAACGTGTCGCCTACGCCCGTTGCTAATAAGGTACCATCCATTAGGAACTCCCATTGATAGGTTAAACTCTCAGAAATGGCTTCGTTACAGTCTCTAGCAAAGACTTGAAAAACTCTGACAGCATCGCATTCGAAAGGAGCTGCACCTAACGTTTGGTCTTCTTCGCCAGCAGGTGCTTCATCTCCTTTTCCGATTAGGATAGTATCTACTTTTCCTATAAATAAAAATGGCTTTTCTTGGTCTACTACTTTTAAAATTTGGGTATATTGTATAAATCCTATATCTACTAAACTGTCACTACCTATCATAAAGGAGTCCACCACAAATTTCTGATGATTTTCATTTCTAGGAATAATCAAAGGCTGCGTTCCTGGCTCATAAATGCACCAATTGACAATGGAATAGGTGCGCAAAATTTTTACGAAAACATTATTTGGACCTTCAAAGACGACATCTTCATAATCCCAACTTAATTGGTCACAATTTCCATTTAGGATGGGAGACGCTGCTGGTATATCAAAATCCGCATCACAATCACTTTTGTAATCTGATGGAAAGGTAATTTTCCAACTAGCTCTATATTTCAAATTAATTAATTGTTCTTCCCAATCAGATATGTTTCTTCCATAATCGATGACTCGGTATCTTCTTTTGATAATCTTTTCGCCACAGCTCAATCGGACTAATTGATACTCTTGTTCTATCATTAGATTATTACAATCTAAATTGTCTTCACAACTAAGCGCTGGGTCACCAAATTCTTGATTATAAAAAACTTCCAATTCTCCAACTAAGGGGGTCCATTCTTTCTCATCAAAGGAATGGTTCGCATTATTATCTGTTTCTGAACCTAGTTGACTATCATCATATTCATCGCAATAAGCTGTTTTTGCAGGTAATGGTTGGCAGATTGGCTTTCTTTTATCTTCTGCTTTTATTTCCATTGTGCAGGTGTTATAATTTCCTTTATGGTCTATAACTAGTAGCTCTGCAAAAATTGGATGATGAACATCACAACAGGTAAAATATATAATATCATCCCATCCTTTGGCATCAAAATTATTTCCGAACTTATTTGTTAGATAGGTATTGATAGGACCTTGATAAGTAGCTATATCATCACAAACCGTTCTTCTCACCAAGATGGTATCTACCTCACACATATCCCAACTGCCACCGTCAATCGCATCTGCATAAAGAAACACGCTATCTCTAGAAAGGGAGATATTTAAGTTGTCCTGACAAATAGCTGTTGGAGCAGAAATATCTCTAATGATAAAATACCTATAGCAAGTATCCGCTTTTAATTGTTCATTGTGACAATCATCATAGGCTCTGTAGCCAACTCTAAAGGTATCACATTCTAATTCACCCACTTCTGTCAAGGAATTGCCAATAGACCACCATCCTGCACGCTCTAATACGTCTACCGTAAATACTTCTACCGTTGGGTTATCTACACATTTGTCCGTCGCTTTAGGTAAAGGAAAATCAACAGCTATTTGACAAGTATAACTTGGCAAATCTATTAATTCAGCTGTAGCCAAACTGGTATAATCCGAACAAATAATAACAGGTGCTAAGGTATCTTTGAATTCTATTAACTGCGTGTCAATAGTAATTGGATGGTTAGAATGGGTACACCAATCTAATAGCTGCCAATAACGATAATATTTATCATTACAATCGACCCCAACTTTAACATCTCGATATTCTAAATTATAATTACAAATTCGTGCATTTTGTGTCAAAGGGAGGGTATCGGTGGCAACAAAAACGCCGTTTTGTTGATAACCAATCTGGATGCCAGGTGCGCCCATTCTGTTCAAATCGTAGATAACATCTGTACTATCCATCCCACAGCTTAACACCTTATCTGTTGTTTTAATGATTTTATCTACACCCGGTCGAAAAATTTTAACAGTATCTTTTCTTTCACTTATATTGCCACAGCCATCACTTGCCTGCCAAATCGCTAAATAGGTATCTATCGTATCACATTCGGTGAGTAGACTTAACAATTCCACTCCGGCATAACGGACCGTCTGTGAATCGCAGTTTTCATTCACGCTAGGTACAGTTAATCCTAATGCAGCTGCGGTCATTTCAATATCACAGGCATAGATGGTGTCGCATCGAACAGGGTCTATGAAATGAGGCGCGATTTTATCCTCGAATCGTAAAGCTGTCCAACAACTGTTGGTTTGTGGTCCATCATTACAGATAGATAAATCTAAGCCAGCATAGTAAGTCCGCTTAATCTCTGCGGTATATATGACGTCTCCACAAAAGTTGATTAAATCTTTATTAATAATAGGATAATCTCCTCCTCTGCCTGAACCTTGTGCAACCACCTTACCTCCTGGCTTGCCATTAGGAACGGTTATTTTAATTTCATAATAGAGGGTATCGATGATAGAATCACACGACCCTTCTAACAACATATCTGGCGTAATCCAAGCAATACATTGTCCATCCATCCCGATATTTAGCGTATCATTACAAACCATTGCTTTGGGCTGTAAAGAGAAATAGGCAGTTTGAGTGATGGTCGTATCTATCTTTAATTTATATTCTACAGAATAAGAACCATAAGCAAAAGGTGCTGTAAAACTCATATAGCCCTGCATAGACAAACAGGTGTCTTTGCAAATCATACCATCCGAATTTTTAATTCGAACGAAAGTTGTATCATTAAAAGCGTTAGTACAAGTTGAGCTGACGAAAGCAGCAGGAATGGTTACTAATTTATATGGTAGGTCACAAGTAGTCGTACCACTTGTTATATTTGGTCTTTGAATGTGAAAACCTCGGTCTTCACACGTTAGATTGGCGTTGAAGCCTGCAGAAGCTAAATTATCGCCATTTGTTTGAAAAATGAAAGAAACACATCCCGTAGCATTGCTATCAGGAGCACAATTTGCATAAAAACTGCCTCCAAAAGCATTGCTAATGCCATAACCAGTGCCGCTGTCTGAGAAATTTTGTGAGGAGGGAACCCTACCGTCAAAAGCAAATAGAGAATCACCCACCGCTAAATCAAAGTCTAAAAAGTTCACTCGAACTCTTTGACTCTGATTTTGCGGACAGATGCTTAAAGTGTCGCTTCGGGGGGTATTATCAAGATACAAGTTATGACTTGTTGTATCGCTGATAAAGCTCGAAGTGCTGTCACAGTTAAGTAACGTGTTGTGTGTAAGGGTACCATTTACTGGAATGGTAAGTGTTTGTTTTTGTGCAAGCGTGCTGTCGAATGATAGACAGACAATCAAGAGTATTAAAAGAGTAAGACCTCTGTTAGATAGGCTATTAAAAGCCAAAATCACTCTATCGAATTGTTTGATGCATAGCGGTGTTAAGGCTAGACCAGCACAATGTCTGTTGCTAACATTCATAATATATAGTGTTGCATAGTGAGCCGAATATCTCGATAACCTTTTAAGGGGCTATTCCTATACGTACTTATTCGTACCTAAAGGGAGATATGCGAAGAATAAATCATTTTGTAACAAATCCTTTAATAATTGAATAGCGCTTTTTTCTATTAACTATTTTACTGAATTTGATAAATAACCCATCAAAATAAACGTAGGAAGATTAGAGCGGAAGCGGCACCATTTTTATGCGTTCACCTATTTTACAATTAATTGATTATTAGCATAATTAAATGCGAAAAAATGAAAAACTAAAAATGATATTAGCTTTCTACTAGTTCCTGTTTGTTTATTTTATAACCATGAAAAATTTATTTTTCATCGTTATTTGATGTGTTTCTTTTTGCCTTAAATGTTTAAAATAATAGCCTTGTATAGAATGTGCATCAAGTTGTAAATTCATTTAGGAAAATGAATTTCCGTTTAATCATTGTCATTATAACAATAATTATTTTTTTTGGTGTGCAAAGTGGAAAGTAGAGAAATAGACGGGTCTATTAACCTTCCTACAGCTTTTTTAAAGATTTCTTTTTTGTTTACCTAGCAAGTTTAAAAACCTTGCGTTTCTCAATTTAGTAACGAGCAAAAAAAAAGTTGGTCGTTTAGAGCTAATTATTTTTTGCAAGAACGAGGCATTTTTTGAGGGCATAGCCTAGCTATGGCTGAGAAAAATAACGACGTTATTGTAAAAAAGAATAGCTATGAAATGACTAAGTTATTCTTTACTTGTTACTTAGACAGGGTAGCTTTTTTTGAATAAAAAAAGTTGTTAATCCTAGATAGGATAAGTTTGATTAACTCTATAATAAAGACAAAATATCTCTTGTCCCTACTAATTAAATGAGTTTAATTCTTTTACTTATAATCGGAAATCGGCGATGAGAAAAATTCCATAAGACCGAGGATTTGGCCTTAATTCTATAATTATTGCAATATATATGTTTTTTAATAATATATCAAATAATTGCTAAAAGTATTTTATTTTTTTTGCTATACCGTAATTATAGCAGTTAGGAATGTTTACGGGGAGGAATTTGGATTTGTTTGCAAAAAAAGAAAATATATTTAAAATAATTTTAATGTGTATTTCTTCTAGCTTTTTTTACTACTTTTTATGAGGAGGGAAATGCTTGATAATCAATTAATTGTCAATAACTAATTTCTTTACAACTTCTCCTTCTTTCCCATAATCTAAAACGACCATATAAACACCTGACCTTAAAGCTGTCGTTGGAATTGTATAAACTGCTTGACCATGTGTAGGTAATTGAAGGTATTTACGTCCAAGTATATCCTGCAAAAGAATTTTTGTAGGTTGCTGGATTGTATTACCTATGTCAATCATAAAGCTGTTTTGAGTTGGATTAGGATAAATACGAATCTTGTTTATTAGTTCTTCGCTTATGGTGGAAGTTGTTTGCTGATTTGTTGTATTCGGACTTGGTGTCATCGTAGATAAATTTTCACCACCGTCGGGTATTCTTCCAAAAGCTATATCTGCCTGTTGTGTACCAAATTCAAAACCATCAATCAAACCAAAATCATTGGCTTCTGTATCAAAAATGCCTATAAATTCACCAGCTTTACTGAGTTTAAAATTAGCATGTAAATCGCCTTGGTCCCCATCTTCATCTGCCCAGATTAATAAATAGCCTTTTGAAGGTATGTCTATATTGGGAAAAGCCCATTTATCTGGATTCTCTGGGTTATCGGAAAGGTATAATCCATCCAAATTTATATTTTCTTCAGTAGGATTATAGATTTCTACCCAATCTTCAAATTCTGCTGCTTCATCTACTATCGTGGTTTGATTGCTTGCCATTATTTCGTTTACAAAAAGTGAAACCGCACTTGTATTTGAAGTGACTATTGCTAAGGATTCACAAGCTGGATATCGACTTTGATTGCCTTGATTATCGGTTACCAGATAATAGATAGCTTTGACCTCTGTATTGTTGGCGAAAGCGATACTACTACTAAAAACGGATTGATTATCTACCCCTAAAGAAGTGCTACATACAATTGAATTATCTTGTAATATATGACAAGTCTCCACCCGTTGAATGGCTTCGTCATCTCGAATCGCTAATTGAACGGTATTGCTAAAAGCATCATAATTTACATTAATAATCGGTGCTATGTCATTAATTACTAGTTGTTCTTTAGCCGTTTTGATTCTTTTTTCAATATATTCTATCAAACCAATGGGTACATGATTGACACTAATTTTACTATCAAATGCTTGATTGAAATCAGCTAATTCAAATCCATAATCTCGCGAGTAAAATCTGTCGTTTTCAATAAAAGGCGCTAATAAATCTCTCTTTTTATATAAATAAGCTGCTAAACTATCTGCTTGCAAATGGGTACTCAACAATTCATTAAAATAAAAAGAAAAACGGTCTTTATATTCAGGAATGCCCATGATACGATTATAAATTGGTCGTGGTTGACCATCGGGCGCCCAATTATAAATCGCTCGACTTGCCCAATCTTCACCAAACCAATCTATACCAAAGGTATTGTCAATATCAAAAGGAATATATTCAAATTTTCCAGTAGCGGTATTATGGTATAAATAGAAATTGTTTTTATTGAGAATAGGTCCATCCCAATTGGCAGAAAAAATATCAAAGATCATGGCTTTTAGATAGCTATCTACATTAAAAACCGCTTCTAATTCACAAGGTAAATCTTCGTCAGGTGTATTATTTAAAATATCAATAAAATTGGCCAAATCTGAATAATCATCTGCTTCCTCATTGGTCTTTAAATCATAGGTTCGTCTACCATTATCGGCGGCTTTATACAAATCAGGGTTCGCCCCTTTATATGCTAAGTCTGCTGGCCAAAGGCACTTATATAGATTTCCATCTTTATTGCCAAAACGAGACTCGGCAAACTCCTCATCTATTTGCTCGATATTATTATAAAGTCCAACGTATTGATTGTTTATATACAACTCAACATGATTGCAACGTGGAGCAGGGACACCGAAGTTTCGCAGCAAATCCCAACCTAATTTTGACCGAGTGACAGTCGGGTCATTATGCTGACCATTGAGATTTAATTTTTCCAAACCTTTCCAATCGCCTCCTGCTTCGAAGGTGTTAAAGGAGATTTTGAAAGACTTTTTTTGCGCTCCACGAGAAGTATTTCCTCTAAGTCGAAAACCAATGTTTTCTACCGTATCTCGTTCTTCTCCATTGTCAAAAATAAAGGTAGCAGGGTAGTGGTGATTGCTGAATATATTTTCGAATAACTGGTTAAGGGAATCGGAAGCTATTTGGATATAGACTTTAGGTACGATGTCATCTTGAAAAACAGGGGCTAGTTTGGGGAAAGGATTCTGTGCCGTTACCCATACGGATATAAAACAGAAGAGCAGTACTAAAGATTTTTTAATAGATTTCATGCTACAAATATAGTGAGTCATGATTTACTAAAGAACTATTAATTTTAAAATTATCTACTTGGATAGGGAATAGATATAGTGTGCAATTGGGAGATTTTTTCAATAAAAGATGGGGAACGACTGCCTACTGCAATCACCGATTTATAATAGCGACCATCCTTAATTAATCTCCACTAAATCTTCGGGATGTAAGTTTAATTGCTGTTTGATACGCGCTTCGAGCGGCCGCTCAAAAGCAAATATGATGAGGACAAATAAAAAGGTGTAAAATAATAGGGAATTTCCGCCTAAAAAATGCAAAATCAAACAAAATAAAGCGGGACCTTCTAATAATGCTAATTTAAGAATAAAGGCACCTCGATAAGCTTCCAATTTTTTTGCTACACTTAGTTTTTCTCTTTTTAACCCTTCCATTTTATTATTAAAAATTATCTGTCCTAATACCACGGAGGAAATAGCTAAACTTATACCAATAGCTGGAAATAATAAATCTCCACCCGATGTATCTTCTATGCCCATTAAAAATTTGAGCATAACCATTATCATAACCATCCCAAAAAACATGGCTGCGTGTAAAATTTGAATGGATTTGAAAAATTCTTTGAAGTTAGAGAACTGTTGTTGCATAATTGTAGACTTTGATTTTTTGATAATAATAGACCATCAGGTCAAAACTTAATAACTATCCGTTGGCAACAATCCGTTGGCAAAAAATAAAGAATGCCAACGGATTGTTGCCAACGGATAATACGTTATAAAAGTTAAATTGTATTAATTTATTATCTGATTATCTAATCGAAGATATAAAAAATGCACTAAACAAAAAAGGAGACAGTCAAACGACTACCTCCTTTTTAAGTGTATTATTTACAGAATTTACCACTAACCACTTACAACTTCCTCATACTCCTCAATACTTGGGCAAGTGCAGATTAAATTTCTATCGCCATAGCCGTTATCAATTCGAGCTACAGAAGCCCAGAATTTATTCCTAGTCTTTAAGTAAGGAACAGGATAAGCTGCTTTTTCTCTAGAATAAGGGTAAGCCCACTCATTGGCTGTTAGCTGTGCTAAAGTATGCGGCGCATTGTGTAACACATTATTTTCTGCTTCCGCTATGCCTGTAGCTATTTCGTCAATCTCTGCTTTGATTTGTAACATTGCATTACAAAAACGGTCCAATTCTCCTAAGTCTTCACTCTCCGTCGGCTCAATCATAATCGTACCTGCAACTGGGAAAGAAAGGGTAGGCGCATGGAATCCATAATCCATCAATCGCTTAGCGACATCTTCGGCACTTACTAGATTTTTGAATGGACGTAAATCTAAAATTAATTCATGTGCTGCTCGACCATTTTCACCTGTATACAATACTTGGTAAACTGTTTCTAATCTTGCTTTAATATAATTGGCATTTAAAATGGCATATTTTGTCGCATTGGTCACGCCTTCATATCCCAACATTTTGATATAACCATAAGAAATCAGTAAAATACTAGAGCTACCAAATGGCGCAGCTGAAATCGCTTGGATGCCTTTTTTGCCACCAGTTTTCACTAATGGATGTTTTGGCAAGAAGGGAGCTAAACTTTCATTAACACAGATTGGTCCCATGCCCGGTCCGCCACCGCCATGTGGAATGGCGAAGGTTTTGTGTAGATTCAAATGACAAACGTCCGCACCAATCATACCTGGATTGGTCAAGCCAACCTGTGCATTCATATTCGCACCATCCATATATACTTTTCCGCCATTATCGTGAATGATTTGGCAGATTTCTTTTATTTCTGTTTCAAATACTCCGTGAGTAGATGGATAGGTGACCATCAAAGCAGCTAAATTATCTTTATGCTGGTCTGCTTTTGCTCTTAAATCATCTAAGTCAATATTTCCTTGGTCATCACATTTTGTCACTACTACTTTCATGCCCGCCATGACTGCACTTGCAGGATTGGTTCCATGCGCAGAAGATGGAATTAAGGCAATATTTCTATGTTTATCTCCATTTGCTTTGTGATAAGCTCGGATGGTCATTAATCCTGCATACTCCCCTTGTGCACCAGAGTTAGGTTGTAAGGAACAAGCTGCAAAACCTGTACACTCACACAAATAAGCTTCTAATTCTTCAAATATTTGCTGATAGCCTTTCGCTTGATTTAAAGGGGCAAATGGATGAATATTGGCAAATGCTTCCCAACTGACTGGCATCAATTCTGCTGCTGCGTTCAGCTTCATCGTACAAGAACCCAATGCAATCATCGAATGGGTCAAAGACAAATCTTTGTTTTCTAAAGACTTGATGTAGCGCATCATCTGCGTTTCCGACCGATGCGAATTAAAGACCTCATGGGTTAGAAAACTACTACTTCTTACCAAACTTGCTGGAATTCTTGCTTCGTCCATTTCTAAGCCCATCATCATCGGGCTTTGATTTTTAGCTTTTGCAAAAACGCCTACAATTGTTTGTAAGGTCTCATTACTTATGGTTTCATCCAAAGTTATCTGTACCGAATTATCTGCTCCGTAGTAGAAATTTATTTTTTGAGCAACCGCTAAACGTTTAATGGTCTTTTTGGTAGCAGTATCAACAGGAATAGATAAAGTGTCAAAGTAATGTGCATTACTTTGTTTATACCCCATGGAAGTCAAATAGGCTTCCAACATCATTGTTGCTTGATGGGTGCGTTGGGCAATCGCTTGGATGCCATCTGCTCCATGATACACCGTATACATCCCTGCCATAATCGCTAATAAAGCTTGGGCAGTACAAATATTAGAGGTTGCTTTTTCTCTTCTGATATGTTGTTCTCTGGTCTGTAAAGCCATTCGTAAAGCACGATTGCCTAATCGGTCTATAGATACACCGATAATTCGACCAGGTAATTGTCGTTTAAAATCTTCTTTGGTTGCGAAATAGGCCGCATGTGGTCCTCCGTAACCCATTGGCACACCTAATCGCTGCGTATTACCAACTACTGCATCTGCACCCCATTCGCCAGGAGGCGTTAATAAACTTAAGCTTAAAATATCAGCGGCAACGGTTAGGTAAATGCCTTGTGCCTTGATACCTTCTGCAAAAGCTCGATAATCTTCTACTGAACCAGTTTTGGCTGGGTATTGTAATAATACACCAAAAGTTCTTTCGTTGGCTTTAAATGTTTTCCAATCTCCTCGGACTATCTTTATACCAATAGGCTCGGCTCTAGTTGTTAAAACATCTACCGTTTGAGGCAATACACCATCTTCTACAAAAAACTGATTGATAGATGCTCCCTTATTCCGCTTATTCTTTAAACTGAAGAACATTGCCATTGCTTCTGCTGCTGCGGTTCCTTCATCTAATAAAGATGCATTTGCAATTGGCATTCCCGTTAAATCACTTACCGCAGTTTGGAAGTTTAATAAAGCTTCTAAACGACCTTGGGCAATTTCTGCTTGATAGGGCGTGTATTGGGTGTACCATCCTGGATTTTGGAAAATATTTCTGGCTATAACCGCAGGCGTAATCGTACCATGATAGCCCATACCTATAAAAGATTGGAATACCTTATTCTTGGCTGCGGTCTTTTTTAATTCTTGTAAGTACTCGTGTTCAGACAGCGCATCAGGTAAATCTAGTTCCCGATTGATGCGGATAGTGGCTGGGACGGTTTCCTCAATCAACTGGTCGAGAGAGTCCGACTTTACTACTTTTAACATTTTGGCTAAGTCAGCTTCGCCGATGCCAATGTGACGCTTCACAAATTGGTCATAATACTGCATAGGATTATTTTATTTTTCTATTACCTTCTTTTATACCATTGAAGTAATAGTCAAGGATTTTATAAAAACCAATAGGTTATTTAGCTTATGCAAGTCAATTGCAAAATTACGATAATTCTACACTTTTTATGTACTTACAGTGTCAGATATTTGAGAATTTTTAAAAAGTATATTACTTATTCTTAATATAATTTTACGCTCTATTATACCCCTGTTTTCACCGAAAGGTTGCTGATTATAAATTGGAACTTCCTATGATATTCAGCTAAAAAAATACCTTTGTATTCAAATTTAATCCGTTTAGGCTGATAACCTCGGCCAAGCTTAGCCGCATTATTTGACGGCTGTAGCCTAATTCAATTTGTATGGGCAACTTATTGGCTACATTTATAGAGATGCCTGTACCCAAATCAAAACCAAAATTATCTGTGAATTCAAACTCATAGTTATCATCTGATAATTGTATCCCGTCTTGTGACCTTACTCTCCGAACCTTACTGTCTAATAACTTGCCTATTCGTATGCCACCGTATAGGTAGGGACTTAGTTTTTTAGTACTTAAATTATATTTAAGTTGTAATGGAAATTCAAGATTCGTTATTTCAGAAGAAACTATAATTGTTCCTAAAAAATTAGTTGTTGTGTTTTGGGCACTGTATGGGGTATATAACACCCCTAGTTGTAAGGCTATTTTTCGAAAATAGGCCAAATTCAACATACCTCCTATTTGGAAACCTAGTTTATTGTCTTTATAAGCTACATTAGGTGGCTGGGCACTTGATACGGATTTATTATAAAAACGGAGCCCTGCTATTAGACCTAATTTCACCTTTAGCTTTCGTTTCGTAACGAGGTTCTTAGTTGCTGAAGGATTCACATAATTATTATATTCCGTTACTGTTTTTATCAATGCTTTTTCGCCAAATTGAAGCTTTTTTGCATTTACTATGCTTGGACAGGCTCTCAATAAATATTTGATTTTTCCAATGTATTTATTGTCTTTTAGGACGCCTTCAATAGTTAGGGAATCCTTTTTACTTATTTGTATGGCTTCTTTTCCTTTTGTTAGTACATATTCAAAAACAGGATTACTAAAGTATTGATAAAGGGCTGCGTCGCCTGCTACTAGTTTTCTTAGAAAGTGCTTTTTTTCCACTCCATCTTTTTTGAAATCGACCGATTCGAAATAAAAATGTGGAATCATGTGAAAAGCAGTTGCACTACTGGTCTTCATTTCCTGTGGAGCTGACATTAATGTCTTTTTAAACAGAAAACGCTCACTCAATACATTCCTTTTTTCATCTTTTATAAATCCATGAATGGTGTCTTGGTTGAGGCTGACCATATATCCGCTGATATATTCTTGACTTTGAGCAATCAGCGCGTTGTCAAAAATTAAGAATGTTATAAAGACGATTAAACTGATTTTTGCTTTCATACTATAATTAAGATTTGATGTGTTTTTTATTAAACCGATTCTTTGAAAAGAAGTTATGCTAAGGAATGAAAATTAAATAAGTTAGACCAAGATGCGTAGTTATTTTGTTTTCTAAAAAGGCATGAATTCGTAAAACGAATGAACCGTTTACGGATGGGGTGCCTC
>CALJVJ010000377.1 GCA_937974625.1 uncultured Saprospiraceae bacterium | reverse complement strand
TTCTTTTCCATAGATTGTCAAGAAAATAAAATCATCACTGGAAATGCAAACATGACTCCTTCTCCAAAAGGAGTAGGTGCAGCCAATAACATTGCCAACACAGACGAATTAGAATATCATATTTATTTTCAAAATACAGGTTCTGATACAGTCAATCAAATAATCATTAGAGACACTTTATCAGATGCTTTTGATATTACGACGCTAGTGCCGGGAGCGAGTAGTCATGACTATGATTTTGAGATTAGTGGAGAAGGCATTGTAAAGTTCACTTTCCAAAATATTAATTTATTAAGCGAAAGTACGAACGCATCAGCATCTAATGGATTTGTCAAATTTAAAGTATCTCAAAAAAGAGATAATCCAGCAGGGATGGTTATAGAAAATAGTGCAACGGTCTTTTTTGATTTTGGAGCACCTATTTCAACGAATCCAACTTTCCATACCATTGGTGGAGCAGCAATAGAAGATTTTGTAGAAATCTCTACAGATGTGGAGACTGTTTTTGTCCCCAATGTAGAAGTAAAGATAGCACCAAACCCTTTTGACGCAGGTGGAACGACCGTAGAGTTAATTGGTCTAGAAGGGGTAACCGATGTACAATTTGATTTATTTGATGTAGCAGGCCGAAGTGTCCAGCGTCAACAATTTAATAGCAATAAATTCCAGATTTATCCGAATCATTTACCACAAGGATTATATATCTACACCATCCAAGTGGAAGGCGGATTAGTCAACTCTGGAAAAGTATTTATAAAGTGATAGTAGTGACGGGTTACGAGTTGCTAAATCAAAATACGCAACTCGTAACACGCAAAGTAATAGTATATTACTATCCCAATTTCCGATTAGTGCGATGCCTCGCCGAGACTTTTATCTTGATAAAAAAGGTCTCAGAGAAACGAGTGGTCTTCGGCGAGGTTGCACGCACTTAATAAGTAGCACAGACTTAGTGCATTGTAAAAACAAAAGAACAGCATAGACTTCCTGTCTATCTCAAGATTAATCTCAAACTATGACAAAGCTAGCACAAGCGCTACCCTGCGAGTAATCGCAGGGCTAAAACGTATGTGCAGCAAAAAAATAAAATCGACCAAGCCTTAATTTTTTGTCAATATTAAGGCTTGTGCTTCGCATAAAAATTAAGTAAAGTAAAGATGTCTTTTGTGGTTTGGAGGGCGATTGATGCATAGCAACAATCGCCTCTCTCTTTTTAGTTAGTGGTAAAGGGTTGAAGGTTTGATGACGCCTGAAAAAAGTTGAGAAAAAGAGTATTATATAAGTTCTTGCGGGTTAAAAAAAGTGAAGCCTGCCTACCCGCTTTGCGGTTCACAATAATTAAAAGTCGCTCTTGGACTTTTATCCTTAGGGTCACTTGTTCGTTTAAGCACACAATTTACCTCAAAATCCCCAAAGAACGACCCGCCATCCCACCCGCTTTGCGGTTCACAATAATTAAAAGTCCTCTTGGACTTTTAATTATTGTTCATCCTGTATTTTTTTTTGTATTTTTCCACCATGAATCTCACGCATCAGAATAGTAGGATTATTTTTGGCTTGAAGGTCAAGCAATTGCGAATAGCGCAGGGTTTATCTTTTGCGAAATTATCTAAGACAGCAGGCATGTCTGTATCTTATCTCAACGAGATAGAAAAAGGAAAGAAATCGCCAAAAACAGATAAAATTGAAACCTTAGCCACAGCATTGGGAACAACCTATGATGAGCTTGTTTCGCCTGTATTACCAGGCAAACTAGCCGCAGTAGGGGAGTTATTGCATTCTAATTTTTTAAATGAGCTACCTTTAGATTTATTTGGTATCGAATTATCTAAAGTTGTAGAAATAATAGCCAATGCGCCCTTACGAGTTGGCGCTTTTATTTCCACCCTAGTGGAGCTATCAAGAAATTTTGAATTTAAAGAAGAAAATTTTTATTTCAATGCAGTTCGGGCCTATCAGGAATTGCATTATAATTATTTTGAAGATATAGAAGAGTCTATAGCTCAATTTATCAAAACGTATAAATTACCAATTAATAGAGCCGTACCAGTTAATTTCTTAGCGAGTATTCTCAAAAAGCATTTTGGTTATGAGATAGTAGAAGATGATTTAAAGGACTATCCCGAGCTAAAGCATTTACGGTCGATTTTTATTCCTAAGAAGAAGAAATTATTATTAAATCCTCAATTAAATGAGAAGCAAAAGGCATTGCAATTGGGGAAAGAATTAGCCTATAATTATTTAAAATTAAAAGAACGAATCCATACTTCTTCCTTTCTGAAAGTGAATAATTTTCAGATAGTGTTGAATAATTACATTGCAGGTTATTTTGCGGTAGGGATATTAGTACATCGAGAAAATTTTCAAAAAGATTTAAAGTATTGGTTTGAGCAACCAACTTGGGATAAATCTTATTTATTGCAATTACTATTAAAGTACGATGTCTCTCCCGAAGTGTTATTTCAGCGATTCAATATATTACCACAGGATTTTGACATGCCTAAAATGTTTTTTATGCGCATGATACATGACCCTACAAAGGATACCTTCCATATTGATAAAGAACTTCATCTAAATCGACAACACGAACCGCATGCGAATAATTTAGATGAGCATTATTGTCGTCGTTGGTTATCCATCAGTCAATTGAAAAGCTTAGCTGAAAATGCTCAAACCACCGGCCAAGTAGAAGTGGGGCTGCAACTATCCAAATACACAGAGACCGAAGATGAGTATATCTGCTTTACAATTGCTCGCCCAGCCTACTTCCCCTCTACTAAAAATGTGAGTGTCACCATAGGCTTATTGGCAGACCATGAGTTAAAAGAAAAGATTAAATTTTTGGCAGACCCAGCTATTCCGAGAAAAAGAGTAAGTGTAACTTGTGAACGATGCCCAATAATGGATTGTAAGGAAAGAATTTCACCCCCAACGGTGATAGATAATCGGAAACACAAAATAAGAATGGAAGAAGCACTTGATGAACTGCTGAAATAAGTGGTAAGTTATAAGTATTAACCACTCACAACTTACCACTTATCACTATGCTAGTTGCTTAACATAACAGGCATTACTAACATCAGAACCTCTACATTTTCGGTTTCTTCTAGCGGTAATAAAATACCTGCTCGAGTAGGTCCTGATAATTGAATTTTTACTTCATCAGATTCTAATACCCCTAACATTTCTGCTAAGAACTTGGCGTTAAAGCCAATATTCATCGGGTCTCCGTTGAAAGTACAAGTCAATTGCTCAGTAGCTTCGTTGGAGAAATCCAAATCTTGTGCAGAAACTGTTAAGCTTCCATCTTGAATATTTAAAATAACTTGATTCGTAGTTTTATTCGCATAAATAGCAATCCGCTTAAGAGAGCTTTGGAAATCAGAGCGATTCACCACCAACTCATTTGGATTGTCTACAGGAATAACTGCATTATAATCAGGGTAACGAGCATCAATCAATCGACAAACCATTTTGATATTGTCGAAAGCAAAGAAAGCATTCGCTTTATTAAAAGACACCTTGACTTCTCCATCTCCCGGAAGCGCATTTTTTAATAAGTTTAATGCTTTTTTAGGGACGATGAAAGTAGTCGAAATTTCACTTTTTAAGTTATTAAAGGTGTACTTGACTAATTTGTGGGCATCGGTAGCCACCAAGATAACTTTATTAAAATCTACTTGGAAGTAGACACCCGTCATTGCTGGACGCAACTCATCATTACTCGTTGCGAACAAGGATTTAGTAACACCTTGACTTAGAACAGGAGCACTGATAACCAAAGAATCAGTTCCTTCAGCATCTGGAATTCTAGGAAAATCGGCACCATTTTCTCCTGCTAATTTATACTTACCATAAGCTGAGGTAATTTCAATCGCATAAGTTTCGTCATCAATAGCAAAAGTAATAGGCTGTTGCGGCAAAGCTTTTAGCGTGTCTAAAAGAATCCTTGCAGGAATAGCCACCGTACCATTAGTATCTGACATTACTTCTACCTCTGTGACTATGGTTGTTTCTAAGTCAGTAGCAGTAATCGTTAATTGATTATCATTAATGGTGAATAAGAAATCTTCCAGAATAGGTAAGACTGGATTAGACCCAATTGCGCCTCCTGCAATCTGTAGTTGGCCTAATAATTCTGAAGAAGAAATACTGAACTTCATGTTGGATTGGTTTATTAGTTAATTAGTTCTGAATATCTAATACCTTTGCAGTAAGAGATAGTTGTGTATAGTCCGCATTACGTGCGAAAAACAAAAATACAATCTATTCACAACTTTTGAGGTATAAAGAAATCAACATAATGTGGATAACTTTTTAGGAGTGTTGATAAATGTGTTTTGAAACGATATACTTTGATTAGGTTGATAAAGTATTTTTTTATAAAAAATTGATTATTAGTTAGTTGGAATGGTTTCAGCAAATATTTATAGTAAGGTCTTTTTGTAATATTTGCTGTTTATAACCTTAATAACTTTACAGTCAAATAAGAAACCATGAAAAAATAAGCACGTCACTTGCCCGACTTCGTTTTCGGGCGGGCAGGTTCTGTTTTAGTTTTCTTTTTATAAACAGTTTTACTAGTTATAAAAAGAGCGCTAATCCAAAAGTTAAAGGACGGACTTATTTTTCATCATCATTAAAAAAGTTAGTGAGTCAAAGCATGATAGATAGAAAAATTGCACCGTCGATTAAGCGGATTGAAAAATTGCATTTGCCAAAACCAAAAAAGACAAAATTGTCTAATGGGATTCCTGTACATATCATCAATATGGGGACCCAGGATGTTTTAAAATTGCAATTAGTATTTCGGTCAGGGCGACCTTTTGAGCAAAAAAGGCTAATTGCCAAAGCCACTTCTCGCCTAATAAAAGAAGGAACGACAAAGCATACGTCAGGAGAGATTGCAGAGCAAATTGATTTTTATGGAGCCACTTTAGCCACTCCCACTAATTTAGATAATTCTAATCTGGTTTTTTATTCCTTGAATAAACACTTTGAGACTTTAATACCCTTAGTAGCAGAATTATTGATGGACCCTATTTTTCCACAAGCAGAGTTAGATACTTATTTGGAGAATAGTAAACGTAGATTACAGGTAGATTTGACCAAAAATGATGTAGTGGCTTATCGAAAAGTAACGGAATATATGTTTGGGAAAGACCACCCATATGGTTATAATAGTGACGAGCGAAGTTATAACCGCGTCAAAAGAACAGATTTGGTCAAGCATTTTCAAAAGCATTACAATGCCCGAAACTGCCAGTTATTTATCAGTGGGCGAGTGACAGACAAAGTAATTCAGTTATTAGACCAATATTTAGGACAGTTACCAATTGGTCGAAAAAGCAGAATGTCTAAATTAAAGTTAACGACAGAAACACCTGAAAAAAGGCATATAACGATTCCAAATTCGATGCAAACGGCTATTCGAATTGGTAAACGGGTAATCAGTAGAACACATCCAGATTTTGTTGGGTTTACAGTGTTGAATACCATTTTTGGTGGCTATTTTGGTTCGAGGCTCATGATGAATATTCGAGAAGATAAGGGATACACTTATAACATTTATTCCACTCAAGATACTATGTTGCAGGATGCTTGTTTTTATGTGGCTACGGAAGTAGGGAATGAGTTTGTCGGAGCTGCCAAAAAAGAGATTTACAAAGAAATTGATATACTTCGAAGCGATTTGATACCAGAAAGTGAATTGCAGATGGTTCGAAATTACATGCTTGGGAATATGCTCAATATGGTGGATGGACCATTTCATGTGGCAGATGTGGTGAAGACCATGGTTCTAAACAAGATGCCTTTTAATTCTTTTGATAAACTAATACATAAAGTCAATACTATTTCGGCCCAAGAATTGAGAGATTTGGCGCAAAAATATTTGACAACAGCAGACATGTGGGAAGTAACAGCGGGTTAAGGATTAGGTTTTAACAAAAAATTAGCATAACTCTCCCATATACCTACTTGATTTTTTTTTGTTTTTTAAATATTTTTCTTTCGAGAAACATTTACTCGAACAAAACACAAATAAGACTAAAAAATTCGAGACATGAACAGAAAAATACTCTTTTTATTCCTTTTTCTACCAATCTTTGGGTACGCTCAAATTTCGGATAAGCAACAAGCCGAACTGAACGCATTGAATACCTACCTACAATTTACCAATGAGAGTACGCATGGTTTATTAATTGTACATCGACTGTTGGAGAGCTTCAATCAGAAGGTCAACAAATATGTAGATTTAGAAAGTAATCAACTGAATTTTTATAGTAATGCAGACCTTCCTGTCGATATTTTTGAAGACCCAGAACACTGGTTTTATGATGTTTCTCCAAATACATTATATGACCAAGCGTTAGTAGGAGGAAAAGTTTTGCCCACCGGAACTTCAGCTCAATTACGAAAAGACATGGGCAAAATGAAGACGTTGATAACACGGGTAAATGCCATTCGATTTGAATTGGACGATTTGACAAAAGAGGAAGATTTAAAAGAGAAAAAGAATCTCGCGAAGATTTATAAAATCATGGAAGAAATCGTAACGATATACGATGAATTTAATACTACTAAAAAACGCTTAAAGAATACGGTTAAAAAAAGATTTGGTGCTTTGAATATCGCAAACGATAATAAAGAATTGGGTAATATTATTGCCATTCATGAAAACATCAGGGCCTTTTTAGAAGGCGTGAGAGCAGACGACGAGAAGAACTTGGTTGCCCTAGGACAGCACTTAAAAAACAATTTAGCAACAGCGAAAGATTTTAATGTCAATGACCGAAGTTATCAGAACGTATTGCAAAAGGCAACAGCTTTTTCGAAGGTGGCACAGAAATATTTAGATGGTGTTTCTTTTCCGCCTGAATACCAATTATATGGCAATACCTACTATTATTATAACGTAGAAATGGTCGCCAAATTTAACCGATATGGTTCAGGTTTGGTTGCGGATTTAAATCAATGGCTTATCGATAAAAAGCATCCTGCGTTGCTCCAATTAGAAGAGCCTCATTTTTTCAAGGTTATTTATCCAAAACGGGAAGTACCAAAAGTAGAAGAAGTAGGCACGATTAAGCCTGAAAAGTTGCCAGCGAAATTACCATCGAAATTAGGTGACAGAGATGTGGTAGTCAAACAAAAAAAGATGGTGGTGGAAGGAGAAACGATTACCATTGAAGTTTATGACCACCAATTAGCGGATGGCGATATTATTTCTTTAAATTATAATGGGCACTGGATTTTGGAAAATTTCCAATTACGTCGTAGAGCTAGAAAAATGACTTTACCGCTCAAGCCCACCAACGATAATTATTTGATTTTACATGCCGTTAATTTGGGCAACAAACCACCAAATACAGCGACACTTTCTTATATTTACAAAGGAGAAAAGAAACGAATAGTGATGGAGTCGAACATGAATGAAAGTGAAATGATTCAGATTAATATTCAAGAATAAAAACGGTAGCTTGAGCATTCTTGCTTGAGCAAAACACGATAGCGACTCTGTAAGAAAAACTAAGTAACGAGCAAATAATCAATTCCTAAATTCGATAGTTATTGTTTAGTTCTCTCACAAGTTATTTTCTGCGCAAACTGCCAAATCTGACATCTGACAGTTATCAAAGATAACGCGCTAACTTCTGACCTCTATGATACTCCTTGCTATTTAGAAATATTAAAAAAAACTTACCTTTGAAGTTTTATTTTAGCCTCTAAAATAGTTTTTAAATGAACCAGCAGGAACTAGCCGAACTTTGCCAAACAACCATCCAAATCGTTACGGAAACGGCAAATTTCTTGCGCGACGAATTAGGGAAAGTACAAGCCGCAGCCATAGAGTCTAAAAGCTTAAATAGCTTAGTTAGCTACGTAGACAAAACAGCCGAAAAACAGTTAGTTAGCAAATTAAATAAAGCTTTAGCTAATTCTACCTTTCTCACCGAAGAAGAAACCGTCGAGCAAACCAAAGGAGTATACCAGTGGATTATTGACCCTTTAGACGGAACGACCAATTTCCTACATCAAGTACCCATGTTTGCCGTCAGTGTGGCTTTACAACATCATGACGAGACCGTATTAGGCGTTGTTTATGAAGTGAATCGTTCCGAATGTTTTTCCGCATGGAAGGGTGGAGGCGCTTTTCTAAATGACGAACCAATAAGCGTGAGTAAAACGAAGACCTTAGGCGAATCTTTATTGGCAACAGGTTTTCCTTATTATGATTTTAAGTGGATAGACCCGTATTTAGCAGCCTTTCGACACTTCATTCAAAGTACTCGCGGGGTACGAAGATGTGGAGCCGCCGCAGTAGATTTAGCTTATGTAGCCTGTGGTCGATTTGATGGATTTTACGAATACAGTTTAAGTGCATGGGATATGGCAGC
>CALJVJ010000376.1 GCA_937974625.1 uncultured Saprospiraceae bacterium | reverse complement strand
ATAAACTCGGAAAATTTCTCCGTGAGTAGCCCCCGGATAATACCCTACAGGTACTCCAATCCCTAATGCGCCTGCTGCCAATTCTTCCATAAACATCGGCTTCATTTTCGCTATTTCTTCCGTAGATAATTTTTGGTAAGCCGCTCGACCAAGGTTGATTTGTAATTTTCGCAATTGGATACTATTCGTCCCTTCTTCTGCAATTATCTTTTTAGCTTCCGCAAAATAATGTTCGTATTGTCCCATTGCTAAAGCTCGAATCGTAGAATGCGCTGCTGTTGCCCCAAAATTAACCATCGAATGCCCCTTTTTTTCTGCCAACCATTCTCTTAAAAAAGGCATCCCTGCTTCTAATTCCAATGCCGTAGTTACCCCATCTCGCACTTGGTAGGCATGCGCTTTATTGGTCATACCATGCACATGTAAATCAATAAAACCTGGAGCGACAACTAGTCCCGTCACATCAATTTCTACCTCCCCTTTTAATTCCTCCTCAGATATTTCAACTATCTTATCTCCTCTAATACCAACATTTCGAATGCCTTCAAATTCCGTTTCTGGGTCCATGACGGTTCCTCCTTTCAAAACAATGTCATAATTTTGGCTATAGCCAAATTGAATAATAATGAGGAAGAATAGACTTATAAATAAGCGTATTTTTTTCATGATTTTTAGTTTCTAACTTTATTCGGTTCACGGCATTCGGTCCACGGTCGGTCTTATGAAAACTTTTCGAATAAAGTCTAATGAAAATTAATATGTTGTATCAGATAGCTAACTGTTTTTAATCCGTTGGGAAAATAATCCGTTGGGAAAATCTACAAATAATTCCCAACGGATTTTTAGCCCAACGGATTTAGGCAGTTTATTTTTTCGTTCCCCTAAACCTCTAATTTTAAGCGATTCACCACTTACCACTTACCACTAACACTCCCTTTCCATTCTAAAATGATTCGCCACATAAGAATACTTATTTTTTAAAGTAGAATTATTTTTCTTGGTGACCTTAAATCCCAATCTGTCATACAATGCCTTAGCTCTAGGATTCTCTTCCGACACATCCAATACCCAAATACTATCGGCTGTTTTATTGGCTTTTGCTTGCAATAGTTCAATCAATTTTGTTCCTAATCCTTTGCCCTGCATACTTGGTTCAATCCCTAAGTGAGCGATAGCAATTTCTTGTTTTTTGGGTAATAAAATTAGCTTTTCCACTTTCAAACCTGATTGTACTGCACCAAAACTTGCCCATTTATAAAATCGAAATATATTCATCGCATCGGCTACCGTAAACCCACTAGCCATTTTGGCATCAAAGACACTTCCGATGCCCACCATTTTATCTTCCCAATATAGGGAATAATGGTTTTGATAGCTAAATTCACCACCTGCTCGCACAAAAGCATAACGTAGAAAATCTTGGGCATCTACCTTATCATTTTTGAAAACGTATTCAAAAGAAGGCGGCCCTGAGCTATAAATTAAAGGAACTGCTTGGGCAACTTCTTCTTTTTTGGAGGGTCTTAGTTCTATATTTTCGAATTTCATAAATCAAAATTGTTAGTAAATTGGACTTCTTCACAAATTAGAAAAACTTTACTATTTTCTTAATAATTTTTCCAATGAACTCACCAAATTAAACTTTTTCCCTATCTTGCCACAAAGCAATTCTTCCTTCAATTTTATTCTTATTTGCCATGAAATTATATAAAAATCAAAATCAAGCTATCCTCAACTACAACCAAAAATGGTATAAAAAAACTGTTTATAACTGGGACGAATTGGTCAATCGAAAAGGATTATATGCCTTTATAAAAAATGAGTTAGCATTGTGGGAAGTACTTGACAATCAGCCGACTTTAGGCCAGCAAGCCCCCATCGGCAACCAAGAAGTCTGGGCAGCAGGCGTCACTTATTTAAGGAGCAAAGAAGCCAGAATGGAAGAAGCCAAGGCGGCAGGTGGTGGTGATTTCTATGATAAAGTCTACGATGCAGAACGCCCCGAATTATTCTTTAAAGCTACCGCTGCTAGAACCGTTGGCAATGGCGACACCGTTTACATTCGTCGAGATAGCACTTGGAATGTTCCCGAACCTGAATTGACTTTATTTTGCTGTAGCGAAGGCACCATTGAAGGCTATTCCATCGGTAATGACATGAGTTCTAGAAGTATTGAAGGCGAAAATCCACTATATTTACCACAAGCTAAAACGTATGAACGCTCCGCAGGGTTAGGTCCGTGTATGTATATAACGGATACACCAATTGCTCAATCAACGGTTATCCGCATGGACATTTTACGCAACGGAAAATCCATGTACCAAGACAGCGTTCCAATCAGCCAAATCAAACGTGGATTGACCGAATTGACCCATTATTTATTTAGAGAATGTAATTTCCCCAATGGGGTATTTTTGATGACGGGTACTTGTTTAGTTCCTGATGATAGTTTTACTTTAGCGGTTGGAGATGAAATTCGGATTAGTATTGATGGGATTGGGGAGTTGATTAATTTTGTGGGAATGCGTAAAAATAAATTTCCACCGACAAAAATAATCGGGTCCATAAAACTATAATTTTAAGTAACAATCCATGTCCCTTCACTTATCCGTGGTAAAACTTAATACCACCGATAAGTGAAGGAACATGGATATTAGACATTAATACGAACCAAAACTATTAAAAAGTAATATGCCAGCAATCACAGGAAATCACCTCATCGGAAACCAAAAGTTAGCGACTAGCTCCGCTACATTCACTGCCATCAATCCTAAAACAGGAACGCCTTTACCAGCCATGTTCTATGAAGCAACGGAAAAAGAGGTTGACCAAGCGGTCCAATTAGCAGAAAAAGCTTTTCCCATTTATAGCCAAAAATCACCCGAGGAAATTGCTACTTTTTTGGAGCAAATTGCCGAAGAAATCTTAAATCTTGGGGATACCTTAGTTGAAAGAGCGATGGCAGAAACTGCCCTACCCCAAGGTAGAATTCAAGGCGAACGAGGTAGAACGATGAATCAATTAAAACTCTTCGCTTCAGTCGTCAGAGAAGGGTCTTGGGTAGATGCTAGAATAGATAATGCGGTACCTGACCGACAGCCCGCCCCCAAGGTAGATATTCGACAAATGCAACGACCTCTTGGCCCTGTCGGCGTGTTTGGAGCGAGCAATTTTCCATTGGCATTTTCTGTGGCTGGTGGAGACACCGCATCTGCATTAGCGGCTGGGTGTACCGTGGTTATCAAAGGACATCCTGCACATCCTGGGACTTCTGAATTGGTCGGACAAGCAATTATAGCAGCAGCGAATAAAACAGGCATGCCAGAAGGTGTTTGTTCCATCGTGCAAGGTCGCACTCATGAGGTCGGTGGCTATTTGGTGAAACATCCCCTGATTCATGCCATTGGATTTACGGGGTCTTATCGAGGAGGAAAAGCGCTATTTGATTTAGCGAATCAACGGCCCAATCCTATTCCTGTTTATGCTGAAATGGGTAGTACTAATCCTGTTTTTATTTTACCCAATGCGATGAAAGAAAGAGGGACGGAAATAGCCAATGGCTTAGCTGGTTCTGTTACTTTGGGGGTCGGACAGTTTTGTACCAACCCTGGCGTCGTTTTTTTACCTCAAGTAGCCGAATCCAACAATTTTCAAAATGTTTTAGCTGAAAATATAAACGCTTCTACCGCTGGTACGATGCTGACTGCGGGAATCAAAAAAGCATTCAATCATGGTGCAGCAGATTTAAAACAAGCGGATGGTATTCAAACCATAGCGACAGGACAAATGGATACAACCCCTAATGCGGTTGCTGCCACTATTTTCACCACCAATTTTGAAGCGTTTAGTAAAGAAACTACTTGGGCAGAAGAAGTTTTTGGTCCGTCTAGCCTTTTAATTCAAACCTCTAATAAGGCGCAATTATTACAAGCTGCTCAGGATTTATCTGGTCATTTAACGGCAACCATTCATGGGACGGAGGAAGACTTGGCAGATTTTAAAGATTTATTCGCCATTTTAGAAAGGAAGGTCGGTCGGATTTTGATTAATGGCTTTCCAACGGGTGTGGAAGTTTGTCCTTCGATGGTGCATGGTGGGCCTTTTCCCGCTACGACCGCACCTCAAACAACTTCGGTTGGGACGAATGCGATAAAGCGTTTTGCTCGACCTGTTTGTTATCAGAATTTTCCAATGAGCCTGTTACCGAGTGCTTTACAGGATGGTAATCCTTTGAATATTTGGCGATTGGTGGACGGAGAGATGAAACGGTGATTTTAGTTTTACCTATCCAAGGGTTTGGAAACCTTGAAGGTAGGCTGTTGAAAATATTCGCATTACCTTAAAAATTTTAGGATGCACTTTTCAACAGCTTACCTTTCTTTTGCTGGATAGAAACAAGTGAATTTTCTTCCATTGCATTTTTAATTTCCGTAGGCTTACAAATGCTATTGAAAAACTCTCACATAATCTACAATCATCCGCTGTGGAAAGTTGGTCGTTCCATCAGGAGACCCTGGTAAATTTCCACCAACAGCGACGTTGAAAATGAAAAAGAAATTATCATTAAATGGATAGGGTTGTCCACCGACATCACCTCTATCAAATTCAAAATACAGGATATCATCTACATACCATTCCATTTTATTTTCTGCCCAAACTAAGGAGAATACGTGATATTCCTCCGAGAATTTTGCACCATTCGTTAAGTTGATATTTTTTCCTTTGAAATTGTGATTAGCAAAATTGGCTCCATAGTGGGCGGTTCCAAGCACTCTGCCCGGTCTATTTCCGACCAATTCCATAATATCAATCTCACCACAAGCAGGCCAGCCAACCGCATTAATTTTGGTACCCAACATCCACAAGGCAGGCCATAAACCTTTGCCTTCTGGTAACACTGCACGCATATCTATTCGACCAAAACGGAAACTCTGCTTACCTTGCGTAACTAGTCTGGAAGAAGTGTATTCTGCACCACCAACAGATTCTTTTCGAGCTTCAATGACTAAATTGCCACTGTTCAAAGAAGTATTATCTTCTTGATAAAATTGTAATTCATTATTTCCCCAGCCATTATTTCCACGGCCTAGTTCATAGTTCCAATTATCTGTATTTAATTCACTACCTGAAAATTCATCAGACCAAACTAACTCCATACCAGCGTAGCTTTCAGGGGTAATATAGCCTGTCGTTGGGATAACCAACTCATTCACCTCATCGTCATTCTTTATCGTTCCTACCGCAGCACCAACTAAAATGCTGGCGTTAACAGGATTGGACAATTCGAGTTTAAGCGTCTCATCATTTTCAAAAATATTTTCTCCGATAACAGGGATACTTACTGTTCTAGAGGCCTCTCCTGGGGAGAAAGTGAGGGTACCACTTGTACTTTGAAAGTCAAGGGCTTCTTCTGCGGTTTCAGGAATTGTAACGTAATCTACTTTTACTTCTTGCGTATAATCCCACGATAAGGTCACCTCAAAATCTAAGGTATTATTTTCGTCTGCTTCTACTACACTAGCAGGAAGGACGGTGATTTTTGGTGCCTGTCGAATTTCATTGGTAGGCAATTCGTTTTCAATTTCACATGCCGTTAAAGCTAGTAAGGTGGTAAAAAGGAATAGCGCAAAGTATTTTGAAATGGTCATTATATTTTTTTTATCAAAATTTGTAATGTAATCATAGATTTCGCCACAAGGGATGCCCCACTTTGAAATTTTACATATTGAATTTTACATTTTAAATTTCCAATCTAATCAGCAATTGTTTGTTGTTGATAAACTCGGACATAATCAATTTCCATCCGCTGTGGCCAAATGGATTCATCGACGCCATGTCTACCTGCCCAATTGCCGCCAACAGCAAGGTTCAAAATCAAATGAAAGGCATGGTCAAAAGGCCAACCTTTAAAATTAGTTTCATCGTTGAGGAAAGTGTGGTATTTTTCATCATTGATAAGCCAATCTATTTTTTCTTCATTCCATTCTATGGTGTAAACTTGGAATTGTTTTTCGCTTAGAGGGCTATAAACGCCACGTCCTTTTTCGGTGCCAATCATGCCATTGTAGGATTTGGTGTGAACGGTGCCATATATCGTATCTGGCTCATAACCAACGTGTTCCATAATGTCAATTTCACCACTTTCGGGCCAGCCACCATAAACATCTGCTGTATGTAGCATCCAGATAGCAGGCCAGGTACCTCGACCTGTGGGCAATTTGGCACGAATTTCCATTTTACCATAAGTCCAATCGCCTTTATTTTTAGAAGTAAGTCTAGCAGAAGTATACGTTCGGTCTTCTTTATAAGGCTCTTGATGCGCTTCTATAATTAAGTGACCATTTTCTACTCTGGCGTTCTCTGTTCTTTTATCGGTATAATATTGTAATTCTTTATTGCCCCAGCCACAACCTGCAGGCTTTTCACAAGCAGTACCAATATCGTAACTCCACTTATTAGCATTGGGTAAGCCATCCATCTCAAATTCATCCGCCCAAACCAATTGGTAGTCCGTTTTTCTTAATTCTTTTGTTTGTTTGCAATGCAAGAAAAGTCCTGCTATTGCAATAAAAATGATATATCTTTTCATTATTATATTTTTCCAATTGCCTAACGTGCTACAAAATATAAATCAAACCATCCTTCTGTACCCAAGATTTGGCTCCTAACAACCATTTCATCTTCTGTCAATAAAATAATATCGTACAGCGGGCCTGAATCCATTACGCCCATAAAAGCGCCTTCAGGTAAAATAATTCTCGTTTCACCATTGGGACCGCCATTTGCTTGTAAAAAATATTTTAAATCGGTAGGAGGCGTAAAATCAATTGCAGCATAGCCGTTGAAAGGGTCTATAGTTTGTCCATTATTATCGTATTGAAAACTAGAGCCTTCAAATGTAAAGCAAAAAGAATCGTCATATTGTTCTGCTGTTAAACCGTCAGCAAGCGAGCTAAACCATTCTGTACTTCCAGGGTCTGGCCCTACAGATACTGCCCCAGGGGCTCTAGAAAAAGTCCAACATTTGCCTACTGGATTATCACAACCTCCCGTCAAAAAAGTAATTTCTTCAGAGCAATCTAAGACCGCATCTGCCTCGAAGGAAATATTTTCTTTAGCAATAGAAGTACCACCACCCCCAACTTTGGAAGCATGCAAAGTGATTTCATAAGTTCCTTTCTTTTGGTAAAGGATGGTATCTATTTGCAAAGTGGAGGTTTCAGGGGTGCCACCTGGCAAATCCCAAACTCTAGAAAAGAAGTTATCCGATAAATCCTTAATAATGACTTTATTAGGGTCATCTGGAGATACTTCGATAGAAATCGTCGGGGATTCTGGCAAGGCAGGAATCGCGATGTCTTCATCAATAGAAGGGTCACAAGCAGCCAATAAAATAATTGCTGCAAATAATAAGGGGGAAAAATATTTATGTCTTAGAAACATTTTGTCAATTTTAAAATGATTTGGAGCATAACTCAAAGAAGCTATGTTACTGCTGTGTTTTCTAATAACCAGGATTCTGTGTCAAAGCCCCATTTGATGCTTGTATTTGAGAATCAGGAATCGGTAATACTTTATGCACATCGTCCTTGTACCCTAAGGCACCTAGAGCATCCGCAGCTCTACCTGTTCTAACTAAATCAAAAAATCGATGTCCTTCTAAACCTAATTCCACTCGTCTTTCATGATAAATAGCCTTCAATAAATTAGGCCCGCTGTCCGTAATTTCACGCATACTTACTCGTCTACGAACTTGATTCAAAGAATTTTTGGCACCCGTTTCGTCTCCTGTATGATAAGCTGCTTCGGCGTGCATCAATAAGACATCCGCATAGCGAATCACTCGGTCATTGCTACCTCCATTAGGATTAGGGTCGCCAAAAGGTGCATCTTCACTTTTATTACTAAAATATTTTTTTGGATAATAATCATGGGGAAAGCCTGTTGCTTCTTTTGTAAAAAAACCTCTATCGCCCATTAAATCTCCCTCTCGGAAAACGGTTGCTTTGAGTCTTGGGTCTTCAACGCCTTCTGAGAAAAATTCATCGACAAAATCTTGCGTTGGCAAGTTGAATCCATAGCCTTCAAATTGTCCTCTTGCTCTTTGGAACACATTAGAAAAACTACCTTCGTTGGCATTATTTCTACCCCAATTTCCACCAGAAGCATTCATATATTGGATTTCAAAAACAGATTCTGCGTTATTCTCTCCACCTGTAGTGAAAATTTGACTGTAATTGCCAACTAAACTATATTCCCCCGATGCAATTAAATCTTCCGCAACTGCTTTCGCTTCTACCCATTTGGATTGGAATAAATAAGCTTTTAGTAATAAGCCTTGTGCCGCACCTTTCGTGATTCTGCCTAAATCTGCAATGGGGTATTCACTTTTATTGGGTAAATCTGCTACTGCTTGGGTCAAATCTTGTTCGATTAATGCCCATACATCCGCAGCGGGACTTCTTTCAATACCATATTCGCTTGGCGCTAATACGTGGTCTACCAAAGGTACATCTCCAAAATAAGTGACCTGTAAAAAATGAAACCATGCACGAATTGTTCTAGCTTCTCCTAAAACTTGCGCTTTTTTGGTGTCGTCCATGTCTATCGGAGGTACTCTTTCCAAAACCACATTGGCCCTATAAATACCTTCATAATTAGCTGCCCATTCTGCTTCTAAATAGTCCGTATTCGTCGGTCCTTGGAAGTTTTCCAAAGCCGCTAGATTAGGAGCGTCATTCGGTCCAGAACCGCCTTTTACGGAATCATCAGACATAATATCTCCCCAAAACCAACGGAAGTGCCCTGCTGGTGTTAGTTCAAATTGCAAAGCAGCATATGCGCCATTGACGGCTGATACGGCATCCGCTTCTGTTTTATAAAAATTCTCCTCGGTTACCCCGATTATTGGACTTTTTTCTAATACTTCCTTTTGACAAGCAAAGAGAAAGACCAAAGAAAAGCTTAAGTATTTTAATTTTTTCATCCTAGATATTTAAATAGAAGTCAGAACGTTCATTATATGAACTGTCAGAAGTCAGATTTTAATCGAATACCAAATCTGACTTCTGACCTCTTTTTCTTTAAAAAATAATATTCACACCTCCCAAGAAGGTTCTTGACTGAGGATAAAAACCTCTATCAATCCCTAAGTCTAAGGCACCTTGAGTTGCCCCAATTTCAGGGTCCAAGCCTGAATAGTCAGTAATCGTTAATAAATTTTGTGCACTCAAATAGAGCCGAAATTTATCTAACTTTAGTTTACGAACAATAGACCTAGGTAAACTGTAACCTAATTGTAAATTTTTCAATCGAATGTAAGAACCATCCTCTACAAATCGGTCTGAAACTCTCGCATTAAAGTTGGGGTCATTCACGGTGACTCTTGGTTCTGAATTAGAAGTGCCTGGGCCCGTCCAACGATTTAAGACCGACTGAGGACGGTTGGTATAGGAGAAGTCATATCGAACAATACCGTTAAAAACATCATTTCCTTGCACACCTTGGACAAACAGACTTACATCAAAACCTTTATACTCAAAGTCTGCATTGATACCATAAGTAAAGTCTGGCGTAGGATTGCCTATATAATCTCTATCTAAATTATTGATAATGCCATCATTATTTAAATCACTAAATCGAATGTCTCCAGGTGCGGTATTTTCATTTTGAAAAGCATGCGCTTCTATTTCCTGTTGGTCTTGGAAAATACCATCCGTCAAATACCCATAAAAGGAAGCGATAGGATAACCAACCTCTGTTCTAGCGACTGCACCCGCAGAGAAGACATTTCCTGTGGTAACAGGTTCTCCTCCTTCTCCTAAACTAATGACATCGGTCGAAACAAAAGCAATATTTCCACCAATACTATATTTAAAATCGGTATCTCTATTTCGATAAGTCAAGGATAATTCCAAGCCTTTGTTTTCTACTTCACCAATATTTCTAACGGGTGCTTGTGTACCTGCCACAAATGGAATGGGCGCAGCGTACAACATATCTGAAGTATTTTTAATGTAATAATCCGCTACAAAATTGATTTTACCTTCATACATTTCTACATCCAATCCGATATCTGTTTGGGTACTCGTTTCCCATTTTAAATCTGGGTTGGCAGAGACTAAAGGTACATTACCATTGGTGATAATCTCATCAGGTCCAAAGCTGTAATTCTGACCAGCATTAACGATGGTGGAAAAGCTATAATCTCCAATTTTATCATTACCATTTTGTCCCCAACTAGCTCTTAGTTTAAATAAACTGACCGCATCCATTGCCCAGAAATCTTCTCGATTTAAGACCCATCCTAAAGAAAATGAAGGGAAAAAACCATAGCGATTATTTCTACCAAAACGAGAAGAACCATCTGCTCTAAAAGTAGCAGAAAATAAATATTTATCATCTAAATCATAATTGACTTTTCCAAAATAAGACAATAAAGCAGATTCCGTTGCCGCCGCATAAGCACCTTGAGATGCAATCGGGTCGATAGTATTAGAAATATAAGCATCAGCTGGGTCATTACTTGGTAAGTTCGTATTGCTACCACCCACAAAGTCAGCTCGGTTATTAAGTACGGTTGTTCCTAAAGTGAAGGCCACATTATGTCTATCAGCGAAGATGTCCGTGTAGGTCGCTACATTTTCCCATTGCCAATTTCTCCAAGTATTATTTTCTTTAGAGACACTATTAATAAAGTTCTTTTCACCAGCTGGTGCATCACTTAAAGTGGTATTCAGACTCAAATCATATTTTGGTCGAAAAATATCTCTTGTTGCAAATGTCGCATCCACACTATAAACAGAGCGGAACTTAATTTTTTGCGTAATATCCACTTCACCATACACAGAACCTACGATACGATGCGTAGTCCATTTATCGTTGATTTGGTCGATTGCATTAATCGGATTCGTAATATCGGTATCAGCGTAATAAGAATAGGCAAAAGTTCCATCAGGTTTACGTACTGGTGTAACAGGGTCCATATTTAAAGCACGCACCAAAGGCGTGATAAATTCGTTGTTTTCAGGAACAAAATTTCTTGTTAAATAAGTAAAACCTAAGGTGTTTCCAATAGTTAACCAGTCCTTCAATTTATTTCTAGAATTCAATCGAACGGTATATCTTTCAAAGCCAGACTTGCGGCCACCGATAATACCGTCTTGGACAAAGTAATTACCAGAAGCTGTATAACTTGATTTTTCACTACCGCCTGTAAAACTCAATTGATGACTATACATTGGCGCATCTTGAAAAATAGCTTCTTGCCAATCTGTTCCTTCAGGTAAAGCATCAGGATTGGAAAATTCTTGTAAGGGAACTCTACCCGAATTGATATTCGCTTCATTTGAAAGAATAGCGTATTCTCTAGCATTTAATAAGTTCATGTGCTTCCAAGGACTCTGAATGCCGTAGTATGCATCATAACTTATCTTTCCTTCTTGATTAATTTTTCCACCTTTAGTGGTAATTAAAACGACTCCGTTGGCACCTCTAGCTCCGTAAATAGCAGAGGAGGCAGCATCTTTTAGTACATTGATGGATTCAATATCATTTGGATTCAGAAAGTCGATACCTTCTACGGGTATACCATCAACGATATATAAAGGGTCACTATTATTAATGGTACCAACTCCTCTCACTCGTACGGTTAAGGCACTACCAGGCGAACCAGAGTTTTGGGAAACTTGTACCCCTGCAATTCGACCTTGAAGGGCTTGTTCTGTACGTAAAACGGGTGCTTCTGTAATTTCATCTGCGGTAACGGTAGACACCGCGCCACTAATTTTACTTCGCTTTTGCGTACCATACCCCACCACGACCACTTCGTCTAATAGTGAGATACTTTCCCCTAAAACAATATTAATTTCTGTTCGATTACCGATAGTTATTTCTTTGTCCTCGTACCCTGTATAAGAAATTTCTAAAATCTTAGCAGTTGCTTGGACCGTTAATTCGTAGTTTCCATCAAAATCAGTCACCGTACCAGTACTTGTACCTTGTACCAAGATAGAAGCACCGATGAGGGGTTCTCCTTCGGTATCGGTGATTAAGCCTTTGATTTGGTTTTGGGCAAAGGTGCCTGTCGTGTTTAGAAATAGTACTATGAAAACTAGTAATTTATAATTCATATTCTTTGAGTCTAAAGCGGAGTATAGAGGAAGTTATTTTTCCTCAAAAGAAAAGATTAGCTGATTGAGCTATGCTCTCTTAAGAGCGTCCCTCAAACAGCTAATTATAACCTAACCAATTTTTTTAAATGCAGTTATTCCAAATGGATATTGGAATTGAATTCCTCTAACGGAATATAGAAGTTTCACAATGTATTTTATTTGAACCCTGCCGGCAAAAGCAGGGTTCAAATCATTCTATCGCTTATTATTAATTAATAGACAATTTCTCTACGGATACTTTATTACCAATACGAGCCTGAATGATGTATAAGCCTTTTGCAAGGTTAGAAACATCTACTGTTTCATTCATAGAAGGCTTTGCAATAGTCATTAAGCTTCTGCCAGTAAAATCATGAATGGACAATTCATCCATTGCTTCCTCAGTTTGAACCTGAATTTGGTTATTTGCAGGATTTGGGAAGAAATTGAAAAGTGCTTGCTCAGCTATTTCAATAGTACTAGAAGTAGCTTCTCTTTCGAAAACGAAATGCCAAAATCCACCATTCGCAATTTCAATATCAACGGTCATTGTATTTCCTTCAATGACTACTGGATAAGTAATAGAAGCAGGAGCATCTCCAGGAGCACCAAGTTCTGCACCATTAATCACTTTTGCTAATCCTAAATGTGCACCTACACCAGTCAGTGTAACTGTTCCAGCTGCCTCGTCATATGCCCAAGTAGCAGCGTTAGAGCCGTCATGCGGAGCAACAGGTGCACCACAAGCTTCTGTGGCTACGCCTTGCCAAGGTTCTAACCAAGTTTCACCATCTTGAACATTCTGAAAAGAACCATCTGCGTTAAAAACAAATTGGTCATCAAAGAAACAAGCTCTAGTATTTACATCACCTGCATTGTTCGACCACCAAGAGAAGTCTCCTTGAGCAGGTCCAACTGCTAATGCTTGTGCCATAGGTGCTATTTTCCAAGTACCTTCGATACCCATTGGTGTTACTACAACACCTCCAGAACCACAAGCATCACAAGTATTCCACTTGAAACAAGACTCAGTGTCTCCAGCTACAGTAATAACTCTATTGATAAATTCTCCATTGTCACCAAAAGCAGCGGTACATGAACCAGCTTCAGTCCATTGTTCTTGAGCCGCCCAATTATCTAATTGGAATTTATAATCATAGTCACCATCAGCTAAAGGAATCGTAGCCGTCCAAACACCGTCTCCATCTTCATCCGTTAAAGGATTTGCGTCACCAGCCCAGCCATTAAAATTACCACTTACATATACTTGAGTGAATGCGTCAGTATATCCACTCATATCTACACCGAAAGTTACATTTGAGTTGGGTACAACTGGCGTACCACATGGAGCACAAGAATTCCAATTGAAACAAACCTCAGCATCTCCACCTACAGTGATAACTCTGTTGATAAATTCACCATTGTCACCAAAAGCGGCTGTACAATCATTAGCAGCATCCCATTGTTCTTGAGCAGCCCAGCCATCTACTTGGAATTTATAGTCATAGTCGCCAGCAGCTAAAGGAATAGTCGTCGTCCAAATACCATCTCCATCTTCATCCGTTAAAGGGTTTCCGTCACCAGACCAACCATTAAAAGAACCACTTAAAAATACTTGCATGAAATCTCCAGCATATACATTCATATCTACACCAAAAGTTACATTAACTGTTGGTTGAGGTTCTGGGTCTACAGGAGTACTACCTGCTTTCTGTAAAACAAAATGCCAAAATCCACCATTAGCAATTTCAATATCAATGGTCATCATATCTCCATCAAGCACCACTGGATAAGTAATAGATGCAGGAGCATCTCCTGGAGCACCAAGTTCTGCACCATTAATCACTTTCGCTAATCCTAAATGTGCACCTACACCAGTAAGTGTAACCGTTCCAGCATCTTCGTCATACGACCAAGTCGCAGCATTAGAACCATCGTGAGGAGCAACAGGTGCACCACAAGCTTCTGCGGCTACGCCTTGCCAAGGTTCTAACCAAGTTTCACCATCTTGAACGTTACTAAAGGTACCATCTTCGGCAAAAACAAATTTATCATCAAAGAAACAAGCTCTAGTATTTACGTCACCTGCACTATTTGACCACCAAGAAAAATCTCCCATAGCTGGTCCAACTGCTAATGCTTGAGCTATTGGAGCTAATGTCCATTCTCCTGCTACAGGAGAAGCTTCGGGTTCAGGTTCCGTTTCAGTAATTTGTTCGAAAACAAAATGCCAAAATCCACCATTCGCAATTTCAATATCAACGGTCATTGTATTTCCTTCAATGACTACTGGATAAGTAATAGAAGCAGGAGCATCGCCGGGAGCACCAAGTTCTGCACCATTAATGACTTTTGCTAATCCTAAATGTGCACCTACACCAGTAAGTGTAACCGTTCCTGCTGTTTCATCATAAGCCCAAGTTGCAGCATTAGAACCATCATGAGGTGCAATCGAAGTTCCACAAGCTTCTGTGGGTACACCTTGCCAAGTTTCTAACCAAGTTTCACCATCTTGAACGTTCTGAAAAGAACCATCTGCGTTAAAAACAAATTGGTCATCAAAGAAACAAGCTCTAGTGTTTACATCACCAGCATTATTTGACCACCAAGAGAAATCTCCTTTAGCAGGCCCAACAGCCAACGCCTGAGCGGTAGGAGCTATTTTCCACGTTGTTCCTTCCAATTGGGAAAAAACAGTCGTGATAGTAAATAAAAGTAAAAACGAAATGTAAATTTTTTTCATAATTAAAGTGATTTTCCTTATTCTGATAATTTAGAAGGTAAATTTTAATACTACAAAGTAGTTTTTGGAAAGGTTTAATGGATTCTAGATAATTATCATCAAACTGTAAGGTTTATAAAATTATCTTCGGTATCCATTTATTTATTAAAACAAAATTAGGCAAAAGGGATTCTTATAAAGAAAAAATTAATACAACTCTACTACTACAAGTTTGGTTTTTCTCAATATTTTATACATCTTTACTACGTCATATATGTTTTTATGTTATTATGTGCAAGTTGAACGACATTAAGGTGTACTACATCAAATATACCTGACTACAATTATTGGTTACTTCAATAGATTATGTGCTACAGGCTCCTATATTCAATTAGCTTTCTTTTGTTGACTCATTTTCTATGGAGTCAGCCGAACAATATTGGTATTCCATTTACGACCAACTATCCCAATGAAATATATCAGGCAGGGACTCAAAATTGGGACATAGACCAACACCCAAATGGGTTTATGTTCTTTGCCAATAATAATGGACTACTACAATATGATGGCATCAATTGGCAATTATTTCCTTTAAAAAATAAGACGATTGCTCGTTCTCTACACATCACTAAAGAAGGGCGAATTTATGTAGGTGGACAAGGAGAGTTTGGCTTTTTTGCGCCTGATGATAGTGGGCTACTTATCTTTCACTCGTTGGTCGATTTAATTCCTGAACCGCATAATAATTTTGCGGATGTATGGCGATTGATTGAGGTGGCCGATAAAATATATTTTACTGCATCTTACAAAGTTTTTGTCTACGATGGTCAGCAAATAGACGTTATCCAAGATGGAGCAATAGACTATTTGGGGACTGCTTCTGGACGTATTTTTATTAATAATGAAAATGGTGTAGGAGAAATAGTTAATAATCAAATCATTGCTTTGCCTGGTGCAGCGCAACTAGCCAAAAATATCCTCACAGATGTTATTGTTCGGGAGGATGCATCTATCTTATTTTTCACGCTAGATAACGGTATTTTCGCTTATGCGAATGAAGCAACGAGGCCCTACCAAAAAGATGGAATCGACTTTTTTGTTAATAATAAAATTTCCAGTAGTGATAAATTAGCGGAGGGTAAAATTGCTGTAGGAACACCCAATGCGGGTCTAGTTATCTTAGGAGCGGAAGGTCAATTTTTATTTAAATTAGATAGAAATAATGGCCTTCAAAACAACCATGTCATCAGTGTCTTTACAGATAAGTCTAATAACATCTGGTTGGGATTGAATAATGGAATTGACTACATCGCTCACGATGCACCATTTTCAAAATTAATTCCAGATAACGACCAAGAGGGAACTGCATATGGGGTAAAGATTCATGATGGACAATTATATTTAGGTACCTCCAACGGATTGTATCGGCAACCTTGGCAAACTTATTACAATCCTTTAAAAGACAATAGTTTTGAATTAATAAAAGGCAGTGAGGGGCAAGTTTGGGGCTTGGACCAATTTCATAAAGACCTTTTTGTAGGCCATCATGAAGGTGCATTTATTATTGAAAATCAACAATTGTCCAAAATAGCTACTACACAGGGCAACTGGACAATTTTACAGCTCACCCAATATCCTAATTATTACCTCATTGGGACTTACCATGGATTACTTTTGTATAAAAAAGAAAATGGGATTTGGCAAAAAATTAGAAAATATAAAGAACTAGACGAATCTTGTCGAATCATGGAACAAGATGAGCAGGGCAATATTTGGATTGCTCACCCCTATCGGGGCATTTATAAAGTAAAACTAGCCAATGATTTGGCATCAATAGCCGTGAAAAGGTATGGTGCTGCTGACGGTTTACCGAGCAATAATTTAAATCATGTTTTTAAGATTAATGAAGAGATTGTTTTTACAGGCGAAACAGGTGTTTTTAAATATGTGGAGGGCAAAGATACGTTCGTTCCTTATAGAGAAATGGCTAATCTAATTGGTCCAGAGGAGCGTATTCAGCGTTTTTTTGAAGACCAAGTTGGGAATATATGGTTTACGACGACTAACGAAACAGGCTTACTAAAAATTGATGATAAAGGGGTGACGAAGTCTTTCTCAAAGGTGGTATATCCTGAGTTAAGCAATAAATTAGTTCGAGGTTTTGAGTTAATTTACCCTTTTGATGAACATCATGTTTTTATTGGTGCGGAAAAAGGGTATCTCCATTTTAACCCATCAAAAAAGTTAACCAATCAACAACAAGATTTCACTGCGAGTATTGTCAAAGTGACAACCATTGGTAGAAAAGATAGTGTATTGATATTTGGACAATACAATGAAAAGCAACATGAATTAGAGCATGCCTTATCCAATGTAGATAATGCCCTTAGATTTAGTTTTGTCTCTACTAATTTTGCTTTTAAAGAAAATCTGCAGTTTGCCACTAAATTAGAAGGCTTTGATGATGCATGGTCCACTTGGTCCTCTAAACCAGAGAAAGATTTTACCAACCTTAATTCAGGTGCTTACCGCTTTTTAGTAAAAGCTAAGTCTATGCATGGTCAAGAAAGCCAACCTGCTAGTTTTTCTTTTGTTATAGAACCACCTTGGTATGCTTCCAATCAAGCGATAATTATTTATTTCTTATTAGGTTTATCGGTTTTAAGTGGCTTGATTTTGATTCCAAGAAGAAAATTTCAAGAGGAAAAGGCACAGTTGGAATCTGCTCAAAAAAGGAAAGAGGTAGAGCATTTAAAGGTGGTCGAACAAAGTGAAAAGGAGATTGTGTCCTTGAAAAATCAGCAGTTAGAAATAGAAATTGCGCATAAAAATAGTGAATTAGCGATGTCTACCATGCACTTAGTACAGCGTAGTGAATTGATTCAACAAATCCAAACGACCCTTGATAAGGTGATTAAAAGTACAGATGATACTAAAGCGGCGGGAGCACTTAAAAAAGTCAATCGTTTATTAAATGAGAACGCTCAATTAGATGATACCTGGAATCAATTTGCTCATCATTTTGACCAAGTCCACAATGATTTTTTACAAAAAATAAAAGAAGCGTATCCTCAATTAACAGCTAATGACCAAAAGCTTTGTGCTTACCTTAAAATGAATCTATCTACTAAAGAAATGGCCCCTTTGATGAATATCTCAATTCGAGGGGTGGAGGTGGCACGGTATCGACTTCGCAAGAAAATCAACCTAGATAGTTCGGTTAATCTGAATGAGTTTATGTTGAATTTTTAAGCTATTTTCTTTCCTGACATCATCAATCATTAACTATTAAATGGCAATAGATTATAGTAAATTAGACAATCCAGTTTGGCATTCTTTGAATGAAGTACATAAAAATTATGCAATAGACTATGAGGGATTTAAATTTTACCATCCTGATTATTGCCCATTTGGTGGATTTATAGACCTTAGCCATTCTGTCAAAAATATCAATACCTATGCCACGCTAATTAAAAAGTTTTTTGTGGTAGGATATAAACCACTTTTTAGCGACAAGGTAACTTTGCACAACAATTTGGTTTGTAATCAAATGGTACTTTCCGAACCCAACGATATAGCAATATCAGCAACCATCGTTGAATTAGTTTCTA
>CALJVJ010000375.1 GCA_937974625.1 uncultured Saprospiraceae bacterium | reverse complement strand
AGTATGTCTAAATTTTATCGTCTTGACAACCAATATTTTACGAACCTGGCGTCACATTTAATTTCTTCCTTATCTCGATAAGCAAAAAATTAAATGCTTAGCCAGAACCGCAAACTATTGATTATCAATTAAATAAATTTTCATACATACTCTAAAAAAAATATTCCAATGAAACTAGTTAATCAAATAATTAAGCCAGAAATTGGATACACTTTAGGTGCTATATTTGGTCTTATCTCCGTTTGTTTGACCATTTTTAACAGCAAAAAGAACGAAACACCAAATAAAACGACTATTGAGCTTTTTCTAAGAACTCGTTCCTGGATGTTTATCGCAGTAGGGTTAGCAATGATAGTCCTCCTACCGCCATCTATTGGAATGCTGATGATAGCCTATTTATCTTTTTTAGGATTCCGAGAAATGGCTTCGATAACTGGTTTTCGAGCGGCAGATAGAACTGCTTTGATGGCGGCTTACGGAGCTATTCCCATACAGTATTATTTAGCTTATCACCAGCAAATGGATTTATTTTTTGCCTTTATTCCGATTGGCATGTTTACGTTAATTCCATTTGTTTTGATAAGTGGCGGAAAGACGAAGGCTATCGGTCGGTCAATGGCTTTGATTCCGTCTTTACTAATGTTGACCGTTTTTATGATTAGCCATATCGGGTTGTTGTTTAACCTGCCCATCAGTGATTTTGATTTAGGATATGGAGGTTTAATACTATACTTATTTCTGTTAACGGCGCTGAATGATGTTTTCCAATTTACCTGGGGTAAGCTATTAGGTAATCGAAAAATCATACCTGCCATTAGCCCCAATAAAACTTGGGCGGGTTTTTTAGGAGGTGTAATAACAACAGGATTCTGTGCTTATTTGCTTCGATTTTTAACGCCACTTTCAGGAGGACAAGCATTGGTTATGGGGTGGAGTATAGGTTTGGCAGGATTTGCAGGAGATATTTTAATTTCCGCTATTAAGAGAGATTTAGATTTAAAAGATACGGATGATATCATTCCTGGGCATGGTGGTATTATGGATAGAATGGATTCTTTAGTCTTAACGGCGCCTGTTTTTTATCATTTGTTAGCCTATTTTATAGAACAACCTATTTCGATTCTTGATAAGTTGTCTATTGCATTCCTTTAGGGTAACAAGGTCTATTAATTAATTTTTAAAAATAAGTTATGAAAAATATTATCAATCAGTTTCTTCAGAACTATATAATCAGACCATTTTTGTCTTTTATTATTGGCGTTAGGTATGAAAATACGGCAGCCTTAGAACAGGAGCAACAATACATCATTGTGGCGAATCATAATAGCCATTTGGATGCGCTTTCTATAAGAGCGGCTTTACCAAAAAGTCAACGTAAAAAGACCTTTACCGTTGCAGCCTTAGATTATTTTGGCAAAAATAATTTTTGTAAACGCGCCATGCAGTTTTTTCTAAATGCCATTTTAATAAAGCGAAAAAAAACAGTGGGAGAACCTTCTGCTATCGAAACTTTAGATGGTTTATTAAAAAAAGGCAAATCCTTGATTCTTTTTCCAGAAGGAAGTAGAGGGCAGCCAGGCGTATTAGCAGAATTCAAAAAAGGTATTGCTATTTTATTAAAGAAAAACCCTCAATTAGCTATTATTCCCGCATACTTAAATGGCTTTGGTCGAGTCTTACCGAAGGATAGTCATTTATGTTTACCAATGCTATGTAAAGTTAGATTTGGCGAACCTCTAAGGGTAGAAACAGGAGATATTGAGATGATGCTACAAAAAGTACAAGCGGCGATTTTGAATTTAAAACCAGCAACAGAAAAAGATTTAAATAAATTTTAAAAAACTTTTAATCATGCAAACGCCATTTATATCCATAGCTTTTTTTTTGATAGCTTCTGTTTTAGGAGCATTAGGTCAGTTTTTATACAAGTCTGGTGCAGAAAAAGCAGGCGGTTCTTTAAGCAGTTATTTAGCGAATCCAAGATTACTTGGAGGTGTTTGTTGCTATATCGCTGTGATGGTTTTATTTATAGCCGCATTTAAAAAAGGTGGTTCCTTAACTGTTTTGTATCCAATTTATGCGACTACCTTTATTTGGGGAGCATTGATTGCTTTCCTTGCTTTTGGAACACCTATAAAACCAGTTAATATAGCTGGGATGCTCGTCTTAATTTTTGGGATGTATTTAATGGGGAAGTAACCACTTCTAATCGTTGTGTCATTGAGCCGTTGTGAGAAATACTAATTTATTTCTATTAATTTATTTCGTGTGCTAAAAACTAAAAAATGCGTAGTAATAATCAATATATCCAATTAAATTTTAGTCTACTCTTTTTTGTGTTAATTTTTAACCTGACAGCCATTACGGCTAGTAATATTAAACTAGAATCGAGTATTATAATAACGCAAGCTTGTAGACACATCATTATAGAGCATCAACCCGAAGTAGCTAAGTCTGAAAAAGAGGCTTTGTTAATTCTACCTGGGTTTAGTGACAGTAGAAAAAGGAGAAAAAAGCAAAAAGCATTTTTTGAAAAATTAGGCTACGATTTATACATTCCTGATTATCATAGTCGAAAATCTTTTGCGCTGACAGTAGCCAATTTGCAAGCCTTTTATGAAGGAGAAGCGTTAGCCGAATATAAAAAAGTGCATGTGTTTTCTTATATCATAGGTTCTTGGGCCATTAATACGTTCATACAGCAAAATGGTCGACAAAATATTAGTACTATTATTTATGACCGTAGCCCTTTACAAGAACGTGCTCCACGAATAGTGGTGGAAAAAATACCTTTGATAGGGGAGTTAAAGAAAGGAAAAGTCTTAGCAGATTTTAGTCGAATTCCATATCCAAGCCTAAAACAAGATAGCATTAAGATAGGCATCATAGTAGAGAGCAAAGCGACTAAGTTGGTAAAGTTTTTTAGAAAGAAAATGTTGAGTTATGGCGAAGTTCGTTGGGATGCAGCTTATTTTCAACAAAATTTTGATGATTTAATTTATACGCCACTTAATCATACCCAAATGTATACTCGGTTTGATATTATTGGAGCGGATATTATTCATTTTTTAGAATATGGACAATTCCAAGAAACTACCCGTCGAGTACCTTATGAATGGGACTTTTTTGAAAAATGGAAGGGGTAATGGCATTTTTGTTTTATTTTACCCACGAATTAAAAAAGTAATTACATGAAATCGGAAATGCCACCTTTACAAACTGGAAAATCTGTCTGGTATGGACCAGCAATGAATCAAAGGAAAGAAGCATGGATACTTACATTGACTGCTACCGAGATAATAGAATTAGAATCAGCGGCTGAAAAATTCCAGCAGCGTGGAAATTCCATTGGAGAAATGGATAAAAAGCAGTTTGAGTTGCCGATTTTCAGTAAAAAATTAGCAGTACTTAAAATGCAGTTGATTGAAGGGATTGGTTTTGGATTATTAAAAGGCTTACCTATTACGAATTATTCATCGAAAGAGGCTGCTACAATATTTTATGGGATTGGTACACACTTGGGAAATGCTCGTTCTCAAAATGCACAAGGACATGTTTTGGGGCAAGTAAGAAATATGGGCGTGGATAGTACAGACCCAAAAGTTCGATTATATCAGACCAAAGAACGACAAACCTTCCATACAGATTCTTGTGATGTGGTAGGTTTATTGTGCATGCAGCCAGCGAAGGAAGGGGGATTGTCATTATTGGTAAGTGCCAATACGGTCTTTAATGAAATGAGAAAACAGCGACCGGATTTACTAGAATTATTATTACAGCCAATCGCGACAGACCGCAGGGGAGAAGTGCCCGAAGGGATGTTACCCTATTTATTGATTCCTGTGTTTAGTTATTTCCACCAAAAAATTACGCCTTTCTATCAACGACAATATATTGAATCGGCTCAGCGATTTGCCGATGCGCCAAGATTAACTCCTCAACATTTTGAAGCTCTAGACCTGTTTGATGCTTTATGCAATGACCCTAAATTACATTTAACGATGATGTTGGAAAAAGGTGATATGCAGTTTGTCTATAACCATGCGATGTTGCATGATAGAACTGCTTTTGTAGATTATGAAGACGTAAAACAAAGAAGGCATTTATCTAGATTATGGTTATCTATGGAAGGCGACAGACGGTTGCCTGAAATCTTTGCGACACGCTACGGTTCCGTTGAGATTGGTAATCGTGGAGGCATTATGGTGAAGGGGACGAAGTTGACGATACCTTGGCTAGGTGGAGTAAAGAAATAAAAAAACCGCTCATAATACACTGATTATGAACGGTTTTGGGTGGTCCCACAAGG
>CALJVJ010000374.1 GCA_937974625.1 uncultured Saprospiraceae bacterium | reverse complement strand
AAACCCCAAAAGTTATTATTTGGCTGTTATGAAAAATAAATGTGGCATAATTCAGCTCTCTATTAACAATAAAAACCAAATGTGGTAATTCATTTATTGAATGCCAACATTTAAAAAGCGAAGCAGTCATTCCATTGGTTTAAGGTATGGCTGCTTGCTATTTAATTTTGTTTTTACCCAAAAAAAATTGTTGTTCAAAATATTTTGAACAATAGAAAAAGAAAAGGAGCGTCGATGTCAATCATCAACGCTCCTTTTCTTTTTAATAGCTTATAATTTTTATTTCTCTAAGGCAAATAGCCGTTGTTCAATTTTGTCTAATCTTTGCTTCAATGCTTCATTTTCCGCTTTCAAAGTTTGATTTTCTTTATTCATCTGGATACTATGTAAAAACAATTCTTCAATTTTTTCTTGTTGAAGAATGGTCATTTTAGCTAAAGGAATCCCATTTTTGTCAAGAGTTTCTCCCGCAGGTATATTAGGTAAATGACCATTTTTTTCAATAAACTGTGCTACTTCAGTTAGTGGTTGAAGGTTATAGTCTTTTTCAAAAACATAATCTGCCCATTGGTCCTCCGTAAGAATTAAACATTCTTCGGTTAAAATACCTCCTTTGACAAATAGATTAAAATTACTCACATCGAACGTACTTGCCATCGTCGGAATTTCAGTTCTTCCAATAATCGTTTTATCACTAAGATAGGATTGTCCTTGGAAATAGCCAGCCCATGATTGGGCGGTTCCTTGGTTTTCATCGATGGCAATTAAAGCAGCTATAGCACCATTTGAGCTACTTGTTCGATTATAATTTATAGTTCCTTTAAGGGAAGCATGAACTCCAGCGACCCAAAAATTATTTCCACTAAGGGTGACATTGGTGGTCGGTTGTACTTCAAATTGGCCTCCTACTAGCGTAGAATATAAAGAATTAACATTTCTCAAAGCCTGTGAAGAAGCCAAACCACGCACTCCCACAAATCGAGCATCCCCAGAAAAGCTTTTAGATTCTGCCATTCGCCCCAAAGCACTACCTTTTTGGCTGCTATAATCAGAATAAGTATTAGCTACAATTCCAAAAATGCCGCCTTTTTGACTACTGGTCAATGGCTGACCTTCAATAGCTATCCCAGAGGTAAAAATACTGGCAGCACTATTTCCAAAATCAATTCTTACATTAGAATTGTTATTACCAGTTAATGCTAAGGTCTCAGAATGAATCCCTTTTTGAGCAAAACTACTATGGAAGGATAATAAAAAGAGGGAGAGGATACAAAATTGTATAATTTTCATAATGGATTTTTTGTATTAATTTGTATTAAGGCTTAAAATTAGCATTTTATTTAGACTTTAAAAAGTAGGGAATTAGATTCTTTAAGAAATGATTTTTTTTAAAAGCAATTAACGAACCTTTAACTTTTCCTATCGTAACTTTACCTTAATTCCATAATTGTTTAATTGATGTAAATTTAGATTTTTTTAAATGTATAAGCGCATTAAATATTTTGAAGGGCTAAGTGCTTTACGGTTTTTCGCGGCCTATTTTGTGGTGCTACATCATGCGGAACAAATTAGAAGAAAGTATGAGTTGCATCATTTAAAGGATTATTCATTTTTCAATAATGGAAGTATAGCGGTTACTTTTTTTTTTGTACTAAGTGGGTTTCTAATTACCTATTTACTTTTAAAAGAAAGAACACAAACCCAAGATATCTCCATCAAAAACTTTTACATAAGACGGGTACTAAGAATTTGGCCTTTGTATTATTTATTAGTTTTTTTAGGGACACTCCTTATACCTCTAGCTTTACAATTGATAGGACATAATTATGAGATGCCTTATTCTTTTAGCGAAGTCATATTATATTATGTTTTTTTTATGCCATTTATGGTGAATATTTTCTTTGGACATCATTTACTAGAACCATTATGGTCGATTGGTGTAGAAGAATTGTTTTATTTGTTTTGGGCCCCTTTGTATAAATTTTTGAAGGACTATTTTTTAATCATCACTTGCGCTATAATAATCCTAAAAACAGTCCTTAATTTTTGTATTCATAACGGAATGCTTAATGAAACCGTAGCAAGTATATTGTCGATGCTGAAGTTTGAAGCCATGGCAATTGGTGGTCTTGGGGCCTACTGGTTATTCCATCGAACAAAAACACTGGATGGGCATTTTATGTTTTCTTATCCTTTTCAGATAGGTATTTTTACATTTTTGATATTGAGAGTTTCCGCCTATAAGTTTTTAATGGGGTGGCATCCAATCTTTGATTGGTTATTTGGTACCCCTGTGGTAGCTCCAATAATTTTAATAATAGCCTTTTTATGGTTAATATTAAATACTTCGATGAACCAACAAGCTATATTTAAACTTAATAAAGGCTGGTTGAATTTTTTGGGGGATATTTCCTATGGGATATATATGTATCACATGGTAGTTATATTTTCAATTGTTTTAGTACTAGCAAAGCTATTGAATGGGATAGGTGGCATGGCAAGTACCATTGTATTCTATTTGATTATAACGACTATAATAATTATCGTATCCGCACTTTCAAAAAAATTCTTTGAAGACCCTTTCTTGCGGATTAAGAAACGATTTTAGGAGTCAACGATATTTGGTTGATTAATAAAACTAAAATCGACGAACTAACCTTTTAGGGGCTTAGTTCGTAAACAATAAATTAGAATGACCAATTAAGTTATTCATTAAATTATTACGAATCAAAGACCATTACATAGTCAAAATTTCTATTATCTTTGGTCGTTTTTACACCAAATTACTGATAAATCTCCAAGCCAATGGGTTCCTATTTATTTAAAAAAGCATTACCGCATTTAGCTGCAATAATTATCTTCTTTTTAGCATCGGCAATCTACTTTAGCCCTCAATTTCAAGGAAAAGTAATTTTTCAATCAGATATTGAGCAAGGAAAAGGAATGATTAAAGAGATAAATGACTATAACGAACAGACCGGAAATACTTCACTTTGGACGAACTCAATGTTTGGAGGAATGCCAACGTATCAGATTTCCTCTCCTCAAAAAGGGAATTTAATACAACGATTTGTCGAGCCCTTGCTTCAATTGAAGATTAGCGCACCACTTAGTTGGTTTTTTGTAAGTTTTCTGTGTTTCTATATTATGTTGATTGCCTTGGGGGTAAGTCCTTGGGTAGCCATAGTAGGAGCCTTAGCTTTTGGATTTACTTCGAATAATTTTGTCTTATATGAGGCAGGACATACCTCAAAATTTAGAGCGATTTCCTATGCCCCATTAGTGGTAGCAGGTGTTGTACTAGCCTATAAAGAGAAATTAATCTTAGGTGGAGTCGTTTTTTTATTAGGCATGTCCTTAAACCTGGCGACCAATCACCCACAGATGACTTATTACTTAGCAATAGGTCTAGGGTTTTATGTTTTTGCACAATTAATAACAGCCATTAAATCAGGAAATATCAAGCCTTTTGCGAAGGGAAGTGCTGTTTTAGCACTTTGTTCGGTTTTAGCTTTAGGTACCTTTGCTTCTAAATTATTAACTAGTTATGAGTATGGAGAAGATACGATGAGAGGTGCAGCCATCCTTAAAACAGAGGCAAGCAATACCACGGCCTCCAGTAGTAGTGAGACAGAAGGGCTAGCCTATGATTATGCAATGCAATGGAGTAATGGTTGGTTAGACTTAGTGGCGATGGTCATACCTAGAGCAGTAGGGGGAGGTTCGAGAGAAAAGTTATCTACTTCTTCTAATTTGTCTAAAGATTTGCGAAGCAAAGGAGCCAATATAGGGAGAGATTTTCGAGCACCTCTATATTGGGGGGCATTACCTTTTACGAGTGGACCAGCCTATTTTGGAGCACTCATCAGCTTCTTTTTTCTAATGAGTTTTTGGTTGATTGACGGGCGGATTAAGTGGTCCTTAACTGCGGCTATTATAGTAACCATGTTATTATCATTAGGCAAGAATTTTAGTATATTAAATGAACCTATATTTAATTATTTTCCCTTATATAGTAAATTTCGAGCACCTAGTTCTATCTTAGGAATAACTAATGTCTTCTATTGTTTGATGGGAGCATTAGCCTTGAATAAGATTTTTAGTGCAACGATAAGTAAGGAAAAGGTACTCAATGCACTAAAATTCAGTGCGATAGGAATGGGTGTCTTTTTATTATTTTTTGCTTTTGTTGGACCATCTATGTTTGATTTTTCTAGTACGGGAGATGCAGAATTAGCAAATGCTGGATATGATGTAAATGCAGTTGTAAATGATAGGAAAGAAGCATTAAGAAATGATGCGCTTCGGTCTTTATTAATAATGGCATTAGGAGCAGGATTAGTATGGGCATTTATCCAGCAAAAAATCAATAAAACCATTGCTTTGGCAGCTTTGGGGGTAATAATGATTGGAGATTTATGGACAATTGGAAAACGATATATCGATAATGATACTTTTCGGAATCCACGAAATGCCACGGAAAAACCATTTCCTTTTAGAGCAGCTGACCAACAAATATATGCTTCTGAAGGGGTCGATTTTAATGCAGAAGGCAGTGCCAATAATTCGAGTTTGAAGAGAAGAGGACATTACCGAGTTTTTGACATGGCAGTTAATACGTTTAATAGTTCAAGCACGTCCTATTACCACAACACGATTGGCGGGTATCATCCTGCAAAATTACAGCGAATTCAAGATTTGATTGACCAATATATTTCTCAAGGCAATCAAAATGTTTTAGGGATGCTAAATACCAAATATTTTATTACTAGACAACAACAGGTTCAACAAAATCCAGGTGCTTTAGGACCAGCATGGTTTGTCGAGAGTATTCAAAAAGTGAATACGCCTAATGAGGAAATTGGTGCATTAGGCACAATAGACCCTGCAAATCAAGCAGTTGTTTTAGATAGTGAATTTGGTAATTATATAGGTGGTTTCGACCCACAAAAAAATGGGACCATAAGTATGACTGATTATTATCCAAATCATATAACTTATCAAACGAATGCAACGAGTGAGCAATTAGCTGTTTTCTCAGAAGTTTGGTATGGTCCAAATAAAGGTTGGCAAGCGTATATTGATGGAACAGCAGTAGACCATGTAAGAGCTAATTATATATTGAGGGCTTTAAAAATTCCTGCGGGGCAACATAAAATCGAATTCAAATTTGCTCCAGCAACCTTTAATACAGGTGAGATGATTTCTTATGCTTCTTCTATTTTATTATTATTAATCGTTTTTGGTTATTTAGGAAAAGAATTTTTGGCTTATTATAAAGGAATTCCTGAAGAAATGGCCTTGGCTGAAAGTCAAGCTAAAACTAGAGTAACCACTAAAACAAAATCTACCTTAAAAAAGACGACGAAGCGTAAAAAGAAAAAGTAGGCGAGCAAGTACTTGAATAAAATAAAAAAGCTGTTAGTCCTACTAGACTAACAGCTTTTTTTAATTCAAGCCCAACCAATCAAGCAGTTGTTTTGGCAGTTAGCTTATTCAATAATTCACTATAAGCTTTAGCTAAATTTTTACGAGAAAATCTTAAAATACCTTCGTTCTTCACCGAAACAGCACCCGTTTGAAGGAAAGTTTGAAAGGAGTTTTCTAAATAAGCAGTTAATCGGTCCGACTCATCATAACCAACTCTAATACCTGCCTTAGTTTCTTCAATAATTTTAGCGGAATCACTGCTTTGTGGGCCCAAACAAATAACGGGTCTTTTAGCGCCCAAATATTCGTATAATTTTCCTGGCAAAACACCAGCCACATTAGGGGTATCGTTGATAGGTAATAATAATAACTGCATTTTTCTGATTTCTTTAACCACTTCACTATGTGGCATAAAATCAATTTTAGTCAAGAATGGGCTTAAGTCATTCTTTTCAATCGTTTGCAGAATACTAAAATCTACTTGACCGACTAATACAATTTCCAATTTTTCTTTGAAAGTAGGATGCTTGGTTAATAGTTCCTTCAAGGAAGTCCACAATGCCAAAGGGTTTCTATCTTTATTCATAGAACCAATATGGCAGATGGTAAATTTCTCTGTTAAAGCGGGACTTTCGTCTGCAAAATCAGCTTCATCATACCCATTCGTGATGATTTCAATATCTTGGCGATTGCCAATTCTGCGAAAATCATCCGCCCAACTCCAACTGACCGTTACGACTTTATCTGCTTTTTTTAGCACTTCTTTTTCCAATCGGCGATGTTTTTTATCTGCCCAATCACTCAATCTCAATTGGTCATAGAAATCTATATTGGTCCACGGGTCTCTAAAATCGGCTACCCATGGCACATTGATTTTCTCTTTGACGCCCATCGCTATCAGATGGGTCGTATGAGGTGGTCCAGTAGAAACCATGGCATCGACTGGATTATTTTTCAAATACTTTCTTAAATATTTGATAGAAGGACTTATCCAAAATTTTCGAGCATCAGGAATAAAGAAATTCCCTCGAATAAAAACAGAGACTTTTTGCGTAAAGCTCTCTTTCTTATTTTCGTTAATAAAACCAGAATAAACTCGTTCTCCTTTTTTTCGACCAGTAAAGCGTTTATAAAAACTATAAGGTTCCCAAATGGGGGTTTTAATGGTTTCTACATCCGCAGGAATCTCTTTTAATAGACTTTCATCCATTACAGGATATTCGCCATTAGAAACGGTATAAATGACCGGTTCCCAGCCAAATTCACGAAGATATTTGGTGAACTTCATCCATCTTTGAACACCTCCACCACCTGCTGGTGGCCAATAATAAGTGATGATTAGTAGTTTTTTTCGCATTAATTAAATCTTTTTCCGTAACCATTCGAATATTGGTCAAAGCGGTTGAAAGTAGGTGTAAATGGAACGTTTGAATAATCAGCTATTTTGATAGATTGTTCCAAAATTTCTATTTCCCTAATTTGGTGAACATGTCTATATTTTAGTGCTAAAGTAATAGAATATTCGTTGGCTGCAAGGAGTTTTACGGTAGTTTCGTGTTTCAGGTTGAATAAACCCATTTTTCCTTCGAGGCTTTCATTTTGTTCTTCCCCTTCAACGACTAAGGTATTATGGGCTGCTGTATTTCTAAATTCAATCCTTCTTTCAGGAATGGGCGTATATAGATAAGTGCCAGGATTAACAATCATATCTTTTCCATCGATAGTTAATTCAAAAGATAATTTATCATTATGCATATGTCCCCAAGAGTGATGCTGTTGGTCATTGCCTATTCCACCAATACTTAGTTCCAGACGGTCTGAACGAAAGACATAAATTTGAAAGGTGTCAAATCGCTCTAAAGATAAGTTTTGGGTCAGCGGAATGCCTGAATCTTTGATTGTTGGTGCTAAAACGGATGTTTTTTGGTATAGAAAATCTTTAGGGGACCATTCCGAAAATTGACTAGAGGTAGCTTTCTTTTTTGGTGAAAAACCAAAAGATTGCTTTCCAATTAATTGTTGAATAATTTGGGTTTCTAAAGGAAACTGCTGCCATTTTTTAATTTGGAAGAAGCTACCACAACTAGAAAGAAAAGAGCTCAGATTTAAATAATTTTCATCCCAAAAACGCTCGTCCTGATATTGTTCGGTATAGCTTTTATTTAAATTTTTATATTGCTCAATGGCGACTTTATTGGCTAAAAATTGACCAGTCGGGGTGAATTTAAAAAAACGACCACTATCATTATCCCCAAATTGAGGCACTTCCCCTGTGGATTTAGTAAGTACTTCAGTGAAATAAGCAGCACGGCCTAATTTATCAAAAAATCTTTGCGGCAATATGTTTGGACTGTTTATATCGTACACCTGTTTTTCCAATTGGAAAAGTGGTGCTTCGTATCCCCAAGGAGTGTTTTTATAGTGGCTTAAAGCCTTTCTTTTGTCTGTATCTAAAGCTTGAATTAAAGCAGCACCGTAGACCATCATTTCTCCGCTGAGTCGATGGTAGACAGTAGACCCTTCAAAATTTCCACCATCCTCAAAGAATTGACGGTCCATAGAACGGACCAATTCCTGAACAGAAAAAGCCATCCATTTATCCGTTTCCTCCGTTCGATTGATATAAGCAGCAATGTAAAGTAAGCCTGCAATATTGGCTAAATAATGATTAGAAGTCAAGCCTTCTCGGTATTCCAAATCTTCTAAAATATGGCGACCATGGTGGTAAATATTAGTGGCTAAAATCTCTTCAAAAGCTTTATCTAGTATATTTGCTTCATCTATATCTCGAAATACATCATAAGCTATTAAAATATTAGCCGCACGAATTCCCACATCCATCGGGCAGTTAAAATTCACCCCCATACCAATAGGATTAGCCATAAAGAAGTCTAAGACTTGGCATTTAAATTCTTTAATTAAGCGGCTGGCATCCGCATCTTTCGTTAAAGCAAAAAAAGCTAATTGCGGTAAATGTTGCAATCGCCCTAATTCCCAAGGTACTTTTAAATCCACCCCTAACTGACCCTTGATTAAGGCATTTTGCGCTTTATACCATTTTTTAGCACTCCAACGAAAACCCGACTTAAAATCCTTTTGCCAGTCGATGGGTTCATAATTAGGTAGCGTCGAAGTGATGATTTTCCAATATTGTTGCGAAGTTGATAAATGGGTCTTTAAAACGACCTGCCTCAACCAATCTCCATTTTTATCGTAGG
>CALJVJ010000373.1 GCA_937974625.1 uncultured Saprospiraceae bacterium | reverse complement strand
ATCTTCTGATTCTTTTCAAAATCATACAAAGTCTTCACTCGAATCGTCATCCAAGTCCGCCAAAAATCCTGCAAAGAAAAAATATAATCCCGCTTCGACTGGTCCTTTTCCTGTAGGGCAATCGTCAAATCTGTAATGCTTAAATTTCCAATAAAAAAACGGTTCTTAGCGATTTCGTAACGCTCTGTCGCTATTTCATCCGCTTCTTTTGATAAAACTAACTGGTCTTTTAGCATATTAAAAAGGGTTATCAAGGTGTAAATTTCTTCTTCGAAAACGATGCGGTCTTGTTCTACTTCGTATGCGACCAATTGTTTGTTAGCCTTGGCAGTTTCCATTCGAGATTTAGACCGGCCCCAATCCATTATCGGAATTTCAAAGCCTATCTGTATCGTTTCTCTATCTTGTGGACTTTTATAAATCTCCCCTACATTTTTTGCACTATTGGACAAACCAAAAGCTGCAAAAATATTGGCTTGAAAACCATTCTCTCCTTTGGCCTTTGCTACTTCTTTTTCGGCTTCCAATCCTCTCCTTTTAAAACCAATCGCATCTCCTCTATTCACCAACGCTTCTTGTAAAGCTAAATCTGAATCTATCTGTAAATCAGGAATCGTTGTTGGCAAAATCAATTCAATTTGCTCCGATTCTCGATAAGCGATAAAGGATTTTAATTGTAAATCAGCTATCTCTAAATTCCGTTCCGCACTCGCCGCAGATTTCTTGGATTGCAAAACCCCCAAGCGTAATTGTAATAAATCATTCTTCGAAATTTTACCTAAATCAAATCGCTCTAAAGCTATTTTATAAATCGTATCATTATTACTTAAATTACTCTGCGCAATTTGTCGATTGACTTGGGCTATCATAAAATCAAAAAAACGATTGGCGGCTGTTAATCCTATATTTTCTAAAGATTCTATATACGCTTGTTTGGACTCTTCAAACCGTAAAGGCTCTGTTTTTTTGTCCCATTTTAAGGGATTAAATGCAAACAGCGGTTGTTCAATTCCGATACCAATCGGCAAACCATTATATAACCTAAAATCTCTATCAAAATCATCAAATCGCTGCAACTGAGAATTGACAAAAATCGTTGCTCCAGTAGCAGCTACTCGTTGACTCAATGAGAAAGTCAAATCGGAATTATTATTCGTCACTGGCTGAAATTCAATCGTTCCGTCTGGCTGAAGTACTTCTTGAAACGTTCGATTGAAATTAGGCAACGTACCACTTAAAGTTAATTGTGGCTTGTAATTGGATAAATAACTTCGATACTGCCAGTAGGCTGTTTCTTTTTGAGTAGTCGCTTGTTTGGCTGAAATAGATTGATTTTTTGCTAGTTCGATTACTTCATCAAGTGATAACTTAACTATCTGACCTTGTGCCCAAATATTACAACCAAAAAGTAAATTCAAAAAAATATTTAAAAAAATTATTCGCAAAATAAATTGATTTTAAAAATTGTAAAATTCACTCATCACTTCTACCTGAAGGTAGACAGGCATCACTCCTCATTTATAGCCACCTCCGCCAAATGCTCGTAATCCTTCATATCCGTAATAATCACCTCCTCCCCTTCTGCTAGATTATCTAAGATTTCTACATAATCGAAATTGGATAAACCAATATTTACCGTTCTTCGAGTAGCAACTCCATCTTTTAAAACATAGATAAATTGCTGTTTGCGTCCTTTAAAGTTAGGACCATTGGCGATTCGAATAATATTCCGTTTTGCTTTTGTCACTAGAAAGATTTCCACCTTCAAATTAGGTCGCAATAAATCATGGTTGGGAGATTGCAACTGTACCACGAATTGTATTACCCCATCTGCAATCGTCGGCTTAATATTACTTATTTGTCCTCTTAAATCTTGGTCATTAATGCGGATGATGGCGGGTTGCCCAATAGATATGCGCTCACTGTATAAATCTGAAATGGCGCCCTCTACTCTATAGCTTGCCAAATCTGCTACTCGTGCTAATGCTTCGCCTTCGCTTACTGTTGTACCTACATTTTCGTTAACCCATGTTAAAACACCCGGTCTGGAAGCAACCACTTCTGCTTTTTCTAGTTTTCTAGAAAACTCTTTTATTGCTTTTTCTTGAATATTAGTCTGCAATTCCAGCTCTCGTAAATCACTAGTAACCGATTGTTGTTTGTAGGCTAAATCATTTTCTAATTGCTTTTTTTCTAATTGGGCAATTGCCAAATTCAATTTTACTTTTTCCATCGCTTCGGCTGTACCACCACCAATAGTGACCAATCTTTTGGCATCTTCTAAATCTGCTTTTAATCCATTAATGCGTAAGCCCTTTATTTCGTTATTAATTTTTAGGTCATATAAATTTTTATCCAATTGTAATTTCAATTGTACCTTACTATTTTGTTTGAGTGACAACTGGTCATTTAGCTTTTCTTTTTTGAATAACGCAAATTCTTTATCTAGTGCCAAGATGGGTTGGTTGGGTTGGACCCTTGTTCCGACAGGAAGCAATACTTCTTTAATAGCTGCTTGAATTGGACTGGTAATGACTTGTTCAAATTCAGGTAGGATTTCGCCAGTAGCGGTTATGGTGTTTTCGATATTGCCTGCTTCTGCTATAGCTGTTCTAAATTTGGAAGTGGTCAAAGTCGTCGTAAGGGCTGAACGAAAAAAATATAAACCAGCTATCATAGCTCCAAGGATGACGACGCCCCAAAGTATATTTCGGTGGCGTCGCTGCTGTATGACTTGGTCGGATAATTCTCTGTCCATTGTTTACTTTTTTGAGGCCAAATAAATTCTAACGGTTATGCCAGAATAAAACCAATAGGCGTGCCAAGTCACAAATACCTGACTATCAATTAATTACACTAATTCAACTTTTGAAAAGTGTTTTGAAAAAGAACAGCGTGTTCGATACCGAACACTTTTAATATGGTCCGCTTGGCTCCACCGCTCTAATATTCCTGCCTACGTCCTGGTTATGGGTTTTGTTTGTGCTATGTATATTAGCTGACATTTTACATCCTATCTTTTGCTAATATTTTACACATCTCTGCTTTTTAGATTTGATATGCCTAGACATCAATTAGTTTCCCCTACTTTCGCAACCAACATACTCCACAGACTTATATCAAGCAACACATACTGTTTAAAAAAATTAACCATCATCTAGGCATTAAAAGGCTGCACCTTTAATTGTGTAACATCCACTTTTAATAGCCAAAAATTTAAACAGTCATGACAAAAAAGGTCTTACTATTACCATTCTTACTCTTATGCTTTGTTCAGTTTAGTGTAGCACAACACGTTTATTGTGGACACCAAAGAGCAATGAACAATCTGGCAAACCAGGTTCCTTCTTTCAAACAAGCCGTACAACAAACTTTTGCTGAAGCGCAGCGTGCTGCTAAAGCTAATGCTAGCCGTTCCAATGAATTATTACAAGTACAGGTAGTCGTTCATGTGGTTCATAACACAGAAGTGCAAAATATTTCTGATGAATTGGTAGCAGAACAAATCGCTATCTTAAACGAAGATTTTCAAAGCCTAAATGCAGACCAAGCTAATGCTAGAGACATGTATAAAGCACTGGCAGGTAATGCTGGAATTGAATTCGTTTTAGCAACTACTGACCCTGATGGCAATCCGACTTCTGGTATCACTCGTACTGCTACAGAAGTAGAAACATTTGTGGATTTGGATTTAGACTTTGCTGCGCTTCTTGAAGCATCTGCAGAGTGTGGGCTAGATTTTACTTGTATCCAAGAAAAAATCTTAGTCGGTGGTTTAGAAGAAAATGCTGAAAGTGGAGGGGTACAAATGGATGACGTTAAAAGAAGTGATAGAGGAGGTATTGACCCTTGGGATACGGAGCGTTATCTTAATATTTGGGTCACTAACTTAAATATTGATTTCTTAGGTCAATCTATGCCAGCTATTTTGGGTTTTGCTTATCCTCCTGTTGGCGCACCTAATTGGCCTGATGAAGTTTTTGAAGAAGATTTATCGGCGATTGCAGGTGTCGTGATTCACCACGAAGCATTTGGCAAAAGCAATGCTGGTGATGGCCTTATCGGTAATTTAGCAGACGGTGGTAGAACAACGACTCATGAAATGGGCCACTATTTCGGCTTGAGACATGTACATGGCGACGGTGGTTGTGGCGAAGATGATGGTATTTCGGATACGCCAGCAGCTGATGCGGAACAACAAGCACAAGCAGACCCTGAAAACTTACCTGTCTGTGAAGATTTATATAGTATAGATACTTGTCCAGAAGATGACATGCCTGATATGGTTGAAAACTACATGGACTATAATGCGATTACTTGCCAAAATTTATTCACTATCGAACAAGTGGAAATTATGCGAGCGATGTTGCAAGGTCCAAGAGCTGGCTTATTAGGGCAACAAGTGACCAGTACTGCAGAAGAAATCGCTGCTACTCAAGGGTTTGAAGTATATCCTAACCCTACTGCTAACACCTTAAACTTATCTTTAACTGGTTATGATTTGGCTGATTTCGAGGTTCGTGTACAAAATATTTTGGGCGCAACGGTAACCGTAAATGTTACTAAAGGCAATACTCAAATTGATATGAGCGAGTTAAACAGTGGGGTCTACTTAGTAAATTTGGTGAAAGAAGATTTACAGATTGTAAAAAAGGTTTCTGTCTTAAATTAATATAGTGAAGGTGTTTAAAATTATTCTGATGACCTGCTCGCAAGTCATTGAAAATCAGTATCATAACAAAACTATGGTTTTAACATAACGAACAAAACCAAACTTTACATTCTTCTTATTTATTAAAATCTGAAAGAGGTTATTCCTAGTATTAGGGATAGCCTCTTTTTAGTTTTGACAAAAAATAAAAAAATATTTCCCTCCTTGCAGCGTCTTCTATAATGCTCAGTAATAGGTAGTAGATGCATCTATTAGAAAATCGATTTTCTTCATTATTAACCTAAAAATTTCCTATTGTGTGTTTTTTGAATCATACAATAGGATATAAAAAAATTCATTTAAGATGAAGCGATTTACCCTATTTTTAATAGGCACTGTCCTATCTATATGCTGCTTTGGTTTACCTCAACAAAATCAGGTAATGCCAACCTCAACTCCTACTGATTTATTTGACCGTTATTTTTGGCTTAATAGAAAAATTGATATCGCCAATTGTGGAAACACAAAAGTAATTGAATACCTAGGCGACAAAAACAATATATTTTATAACTATATCTACATAATTACAGCCGAAACAGCTACCCTTTATAATGGATGGGGGTTTGATATTTGTGAAGACAATAATGACGGAAGTTGTATTGCCGAATACAATTTAACGGACATGGGTTCAACATGGAGTTGTGGTGAAGATGCTTGTAGTATCATTGAAATATGTCCAAGTGAAACAGCTTACTACCGATTAGACCGATATTTTTATAGAGGTCTTTTAGGCTCTAATTGTGAACGGAGCTGTGATGAGGTGACCAATGTAACCATTTCACCAAATGATTTTGCAACGTTTGATGACCTAATTGGTATCAAACTAGACCCACCTACCACTACTACTTATACGATTACTTATACGATAGGCAAAGATAGTGGCCCCCTCGGAGGTGATTGTGATGAGACCGATGTTCCTTGTACCGTTCAAACCAAAACGCGACAAGTTTGTGTTATTGTCAAGGATTGTGGGCGATGTGATGCACCTGTAGCAGCAGACGAATTATTAAATAGAATTGATGGAAATTTCTTAGATGCAGATAATGGTCTAGTTGTTTTAGAACATTTTGGTCCAGAAATTGGCTATTTCTATGAATTGAAAAACAAATGTCCTTACAGCAGGACTATCGACGAAGCTATCAATTATAATGGTTATTTCTATTCTTGTAATGGTGATTTAATTTGTTTTTATGGGGAGAAAGTTTGGGGATTAGGAAATGTACCTACTTGTTCAGCTAATCCTTACCAATTAGACTTAACTAAAGCAACTAGTAGTAAAATTATATATGAATCAGCTTGTCTTTCTCAGCCCGTAACTTATAATATTTGTGCTGGAGAAAGCATCTCCTTAGAATATCTCACTAACGGAGCAACACCCATTGAATCAGGCAAACCTACGACTTATGATTGTTCCCAACCAAGCGTCACCATTGAGCAGATTGGCAATCCAATTCAACAAGAAAATGCTTTTCTAGTAAGCCCAACTACCACTACTGCTTATACTATCGAAGTGCAACATCCTAATGGTACTTGTCCGTCAAGAACTTATCAATACTTAGTGGAAGTAGAGGAAAATTGTGAAGAAATTTTGACAGCCGAGAATTTAGCTAACCGTTTCCCTTGGTTATCAAATGTTGTTGACTTCGATAATTGCTCGGAGACAACCATTGAGGTTTATCAGCAAAGTATTTTTAATTTTTTACTCATTACTACGCCAACCACTACGACCATTTACTTTCAAGATGGTACTTTTTACTGTCAAAATGGAATCAACTTAGATTGTAAATCAGCTTATAGTTTAGTGAACCCAATTGTTACTTGGACTTGTGACAGTGGCAGTTTCACCCCTAATTCCTCCAACTTTAGATTTAGTAATAATCGCTCCGAAGACCAATTTAGCGTTAGCCCTAACCCTACAACTGGACAAATTAACCTGAACTTACCCATTTCCCAAGCCGATTTTTCAACAATTAGGGTCTTTTCAGCCTTAGGTAAATTAATAAAAGTCGAAAAAATAAAAAATAGTAATTCAATCACCAATATGGAAATGGATTTAACAACTTTTGATAAGGGACTTTATTTCATTGAATACACGACTAATAATATCGCTACGACCAAAAAAGTAATCGTGAAATAATACTTTATCCTTTTAAAGACCATAAATCACTCAACTGTGAGGCAGGTGCTTTTCAGAGTACCTGCCTCTTTTAAAAACGACAAAAAATAGATTCCTCATTTTTAAATATGGAAGTTATCTTGTCAATACTCAATATGAAAAATGAAAAATACAATCAAATTAATTTTCCTACTCATAGTCACTATTAGTATTTTTTCTAATTGTGCCAAAGATGCGGATGTTAACTTATCCGTCATAGATAATATACCTTCACCCGCAGAAAAGATATTTGCTACGGTTAATGGTTTAGTGTTAAATAAAGAAGAAATAGTATTAGAAAATGCGCAAGTCTTCCTTGGGGACAAAACCGTTTTGACCGATGAAAATGGCTTTTTCCAAATCTCAACTTTCTTATTAAAAGATGGAGCTACTATTAAGGTGAAATACGACGGGTACTTTGATGCTATTGGAACTATTATCCTGCATGCGGATGCAATTACCAAAGTCAATATTGTACTGGAAGCGATTCCCGCTTCTCAAAATTATGAATCAGATAGAATTATTACCTACGAAACAGAAAATGGTAGTGCTATTTTTCCAAAAGATGCTTTTCAATATTCAGATGGAAGTCCTTATACAGGCACAGTAGCTATCACAGGCAACTCCTTTGACCCTACTAGTGAATATTTTAATAAAACACATCCTGGTATTATGCAAACCAAAGTGAATAATACGGCCAAGTTGCTACATCCATTCACTTTTATGCGCGTCGAATTAAATAGTGATTCGGGACAGCCTTTAAACATCAATAAAGCTGTTGAATTAAAAATGAATATTCCAGAATCTTTGCAATCTGTAGCACCTGATGAAATTCCAATGTGGTATCTAGATACAGAGCTTGGGCTTTGGGTAGAAGATGGAACAGCATATTTAGAAGGTACTAAATATGTAGGTGAAGTAAGTCATTTTACAGACTGGGTATGTGGATTTGCTTTTGATTATTATACCATGACAGGTAGTATTACCCAAGATGGAAATTCATTCCCGTACGCGGATATAGGCATCAAGTATGGTCGTGCAAGATTTAGTTTTAGAAGTAATGAAAATGGTGATTTTGCCATTCCTATCATTACGTACGACCGACAATTGAATATCAGTGATTTCTTTGCGCAATATTCATTGGATGTACGCAGTAACTGTGAAAAAGTCATTTACGAAGAAAATAATCTACCTCGTCCAGAAGCTGATTTTTCTAAAAATTTAGCCGTAACTAGCAATGATGTGTTTAGTGTCTCTGGCAATCTATTTTGCGGTAGTCCAGACCAACCAGCTAATAATGCCTATTTATTGATTCGATTTGAGGAAAGTACATTTGAAGAAATCATCACCCCAGACGCAAATGGAGCATTCAATTTTGTCCTAACTGACTGTGGTTTATCTAATATCACTTTGCGCGGCTATAATCCCGATACTAAAGAAAAAAGTACACCAATATTTGTTTCCGAAAGTAATCAATCAGTAGCTATAGATGTTTGTGGAGAACCTTTTAGAGGGGGTATGACTATCGAGTTAGCAGGAGAAACTCCTTATTTCATTCCCAATTGTGAGGTTATTATTAATACAGATACGCCGGGTGTAACCCATTATCAATTTTTATCTTCTGATTTCTTCGAGACCTTCGAAGGGTATGAGGGTTATCGCCTCGATTATACCATTGACGCCTATGTTTATGATTTAACACCTGATGGAGAAACCCAAAGTCCTCCTTTTAGCTTTGTGTGGCCCAAATGGAATATTTGGGATGTTCCTGTATCCTATCTTTTTGCCACTCTAATCTCAGAAATAATTGAAGAAACTGATGAGAAAATAATTATGGAAATAAATTCTGATAGCAGTATGGGGCAATTTATTACCAAACAAACTAATGTTAGATTAGGACCAGAATCATGGGATACTCAAACTAAAGAATTTGAAGGAAAAATTCGATTAGAAGCTTATAAATAAAACAGAGTAAAGGGCTTAGAGCTGAGGGCAATTATTATACTCAGCTCTAGTACCATTTTCCTTTACCACTTCTATAAACAAATAAAAAACATCATGTTAAAAATCATTCAATCCATTCAAAAACGAGCACTAGATACTTAGTTCTAGTCTTTTAAAACTGAATCCTTGCAACTAAGCGACCTCATACAAAGATGTTTACGAAATGACCCGTTGGCTCAAAAAGAGCTATACTTTGCCTATGCAAAGTTCATATATGGGGTATGTCGTAGATATACGTCCGACGACCATCAGGCAAAGGATTATGTGCAAGAAAGTTTTCATAAAATATTTCTGTATTTGGAAAGATTTGATGCAGAAAAAGGGTCATTTAAGGCTTGGGCATCTACCATTACCATTAATACTATTTTATCTGATAAACAGAAAAAAGCACCCAACTTAAGTTATGATGATTTCGAAAGGCATAGCCAGAATAGATGGGCTAAATCAACTAACGCTGCCATCAATGACATCATTGGATATGATATCTCCGCACAAGAGTTATTGGCAGCCATTCGAACTTTACCCGAAGACTATCAGATGGTCTTGAATTTAGCTGTTTTTGAAAATTGGTCACATGATGCAATTGCTTCAAAAATGGGTATTCAAGAAAGTAGCTCTAGATCCAAGTTAACCAGAGCGAAACAATTATTAAAAAAAAATTTAACAAAGAAAATAGCTAATCGATATGCACGAGTCGTGGAACGATACTAACGATTTGAATGAAGCCCTAGGCGATGACTTTGATGTGGCCGCTGGATGGGAGGACTTCAATCATAAAAAGGAGAAAAAACGTCCTATACCGTTTTGGCTATGGGGGGCTTTGTCTATCCTAGGAGTAACAATATTCGTCTACTTTTTCAAAGGGAAACATCAGCAAGAGATAATCCAAACTATTGCTACCAATTCTTCGCTTACCTTGAATAGTAATACTAGTCCGACTATAGCAATCAAAGATTTAAACGAAAAGAATTTAGCAGTCAATACGATAGAAAATAACCGCCATACTAATTTTTCTAAAAGCTCAAATATCCTTAGAAAAGCGGTTCGAAAAAATCAGAAAAATAGTCTAATCAAAAGTACCCTTGCTAATGAAAAAAATATACTTCTGCCTAAAATAGATGCGCAACTCCTACTAGCTAAAGATTATAAACCTAAACTACAGCACAATACAGGTTTAACGACTAACAATGGCTCTAAAAATAAGATAACGACTGGAGCAACAATACCATATTCCTTAATGCCCTCATCTCGCAAGGATTATATTAATTATTTACCATCGCTTATCCATCCATTAACTATTGAGCGAGTCGTAAGTATACCACAGTTGGACAACTTATCCAACTTACAGACTATACCATTAGCCAATGAAAAAAACTGGACTCTTGGTTTAGCTTATACCTATAATTCTCCCAAAAGAGTTCTTAAGCAAAATGAGGAAGACTACCAAAATTTAAGACAAGAAGGAGAGCAATTCTTAGAACAACAGCAGGTAGACTTTATAGCCACTCAGTCTTTTAATAATGGGTTCTTTTTTAGCACAGGTCTTACTTACGGTCGGTATCGTTCTCGATTAGTCGAAAAAATTCAAGTGCTTCAGAGCCCTATTGTTTATAATGACGTAATTATAGAAACTCAAACGCAAAATAATATTACGAATGAGATAAGAGGAGACGCTATTGGTAGTCAACTTTCCATTAAGGAAAGTACTCGTTATCAAGTGTATCAGACTTTAGCTATTCCCATTCAAATAGGTATGCAAATACCTATAAAGCGAGATTGGCAATTATCCTTTGGTACAGGAGTCGCCCTTAATCTATGGCAACATACCAAAGGGTTTACTTACGCTTCTACCCTACCAAATGGGGAATTTATTCCTGTCGCTTCTTTGGGGTATCGTTCTGCGGGAACAGTTGAGCATATTTCTACACTTCAACTACAGAAAAAAATAACCAAGGACCTGCGCATAAATTTAGGTTTACAAACTAAATTTGATTTAAACAATCGAATGAAAAAGGAACTAGGTATTTCTGACAAATGGAAAAGTTATGGTTTAAGTATTGGGATAAGTAGGACTTGGTAAGAGCCGACAAAAAAACAACTTCCACGTTTTTTAAATGCTTTTTTTTGTAATGGGTTGAAAACCTATGACAAAAAAAATCAATTAAAAAACTAAATGTGGAAGTTGTTTTTTTGTCATTACTAATTAGCTTTACAGCAAAAAATTATGCGTTATTTTTATGGCCTCCTATTTTTTTGCTGTTTAAATCTTATCTCTATGTCTGCTCAAGTCACTAAACCCAAAGTCGTCATCTTTACCACAGGCGGTACCATTGCCAGTATCAATGGACAACCGATGATTGATGGGCCAGTTTTGGTGCAAGCGGTTCCAGAGATTTTAGCTTATGCTACAGTAGAAGTCATAGAATTTAGCAAAATTGGGTCTTCTCAAATAACCCCGAATCACTGGTTAAAATTGTCACAGCAAATTAATGCAGTATTAGCTAAAGATTCGACTATATCAGGCATTATAATTACCCATGGCACGGACACGATGGAAGAAACTGCTTTCTTTCTAAATTTGACCATAAAATCAGATAAACCTGTAATCTTCGTTGGCTCTATGCGGTCTAGTAATGAAATATCCGCGGATGGACCCGCTAATTTATTAAATGCGGTAAGAGTCGCCACAGATAAAAAAGCCATTGGACAAGGTGTATTAGTGGTTTTAAATGAACATATTGCAGCCGCCAGAAATGTTTTCAAAAATCATAATAGGAATGTTCATACTTTTCAATCTCCAGAACTGGGTTACCTAGGTTTTGTAGACCCTGATAAAATTGTTTTTTATCAAAAAGTCTTGCATCCGCATACTACCCAAACTCTATTTAATATTCAACATTTAGATAGCTTACCTAAAGTCGAATTAATCCAAGACTTTACTGGTTTTGATGCAGGGATATTGGATTATTTTTTTAGCAAAAAAGTTGATGGTATAGTCGTGCAAACTTTTGCGGGTGGTCGAGCAAGTGCAGGTGTTAGGAAAGGATTGAAAAATGCCGCTAATAGTGGTATTCCCGTAATCATGGCTTCGGGTGTGCCCAATGGGCGAATTATTGGGGATTCGCCTTATGATTTTCCAGCTATTTTTTCTAAAGACTTTAGAGGAAATAAGGCTAGGATATTATTGATGCTTTGTTTGACGAAGGGGATGGATTTGGAAGAAATTAAGACAGCTTTTGAGGTCTACTAATAGCTATAAAAATCCGTTGTCCTTCAATTATCCGTTGTACAGATTTTTATACAACGGATAATTAAAAGACAACGGATTTATTTTTCCTTCTTTCTAGCATGAAGCTACTCTGCCTACTGCAAACTCCCCTACGGCTCCACAATATTAAACAACAATTCAAACGGCGTACCCACCAGCTTCTGAAAATCAGCATAGTCCCCTCTATTCCCTTCTATCTTAATATTTCCAGACATAACCTGCTTCAATCCAGTCGTCTTTTTGGTCAATATATCATTCATCACACTTTTATTCATCGTAATTGTTGCATTAGGATTTTCGGCTAATACGCCTGGTCGATTGTGCAAAACATCATTGACTAAATAAATGGAAATTTTTTCATCAATATCTGGAAAAATCAAGTTAAAAGTATACGTTTTTCCATTCGATTTGGAACGGTCTAATCGAACCGCCATATAATCATAAAAATTAGACAAGGGTAAGTTCGTAACGATAGCATCAGAGTTGGTGATGCCTTTCAAATGCTTGGTAATAATCCCATTTTGTAATTCTTGTGCCCCCGTCAAATAAAAATTCCGCCAAGGGCCTGATTCTGCCCTATAAGCCAATTGTTGGTAAACGGTTGCTAAAAGATTTCTTGCTGCTTTATTTTGAGGTGCCGCAAAAATGACATGATTTAAAACCATTGCTGCCCATCGATAATTTCCTTTTTCAATATCCTTTTCTACTTTTTCTAAAACGGCTGCTTCTCCGCCCATGTATTCTACGTAATGCGATGCGGCTACATCAGGAGGCAAAGTGTGTAGGTTCGCAGGATTTCCATCAAACCAACCAAAATACAACTGATACTGTGCTTTGGAGTTGTGACTCAAAGTCCCGTAATACCCCCGATTGGCAAAGAAATTTGATAAACTTTCTGGCAATTTAATCTGCTCGGCTATCTCATTCATTGTCAAGCCATTATTCGCTAAATAAAGGGTTTCATCATGAATAAATTTGTATAAATCTCTTTGTTTCGTCCACAATTCTAAAATATCCGTTTTGCCCCAAGTTGGCCAGTGATGGCTTCCAAAAGACACCTCCGTTTTATCGCCAAATAATTGAATCGTTTCATCAATGTATTTCGCCCATTTTGAGCCATTTCGAACTTGTGCGCCCCGAAGGGTATATAAATTATGTAGATTATGATTGATTTCTTCGGCTTGACAAAAGGCTTTGTATTTTGGGAAATAAAACATGCATTCCGCAGGTGCTTCTGCTTCTGGCGTATTTTGAAAAACCATTTCTAAACCATCAATCGTTACTTTCTGTCCCGTTTGATTAATGGTAATCGTTGGTTGCAAAATACCTAACATGCCCGCACTTAGCTTTTGCCCTAATCCATTGCCTATAAATCCTGTTGTGTCCATTGGCAATAAGTGTCCAAACATATACATAGCCCGTCGTTTCATCGCATTTCCACCAATGATATTTTCACTAATCGAATGTTCATAAAATCCTTCAGGGGCAATCACTTCTACCCCTGCTTTCACATCAGCTTCACTCACGATGCCTTGGATACCACCAAAATGGTCCGCATGACTATGTGTAATCAATACCGCTTTGACTGGCTTTTTGCCTAAATGTTCGGCTACTAAATCCATTGCTGCTTTAGCTACTGCCTCCGTTGTTAACGGGTCAATTACAATCCAACCATTATCCGTTGCTACGACCGTCATATTTGCCAAATCAAAACCTCGCACTTGATAAATCCCTTCCGTCACCTTATATAATCCATGTTTTCGATTCAATTGACTTTGCCGCCAAAGACTAGGATTGACCGTTGCAGGAGCATCTTTCTTTAGAAAATCAAACCAGCTTAAATCCATCGCCACACTACCGTCTGGATTTTTAATCACGGGGTCTTTTCGGGTAGCTATAAAACCTTTGTCTGCTCTTTCAAAATCTCTAGTATCGTCAAAAGGTAGCGTTGCTAAAATTTGTTGGTGGAAGGTCTCGACTGATTGTGAAGAAGTCGTAGTGGTAGTTGGTTGTTCTGAAGTACAGGAAAGTAAAAAACTACAAATTAGTAAACTCAAGCAAAAAGCGTATTTTGAAGAAAGTGTCATATCGTTTTGTATTAATCTTTATCATTATTTGAATCGAAAAATAAGGCAAAAAAAAAGAGCTGCCAGCGGCAGCTCCATTTCAACAAATTATAATCCCATGAACATATCCAAAATTAATTCTTTAGTTTTCTATTTGGTTGCTTCCCGTCCGCTTTGCGGTTCATTCGCTTGAATGTTTCTCAAACATTCACCCTTCGGGTTCGCTTATTTATATATAAAGTAAAATTTTTATCTAGTTCTATAATTTTAGTTCGCTGCAAATCTTTCTTTCAAAGTATGAATTTTAACAAGGCATTCTAAATCCCACTAAAGAGTGCCTTGTTAAATTCAAATCCCATGAACATATCCTAAAATTATTAGCTAATTCTTTTAATTAGCTTTTGTATTAATTCTTTTGATTAATTCCTTAATACACTACAAAGATATGGGCAAAGCAAGCCTATTTAAAATACAAAAATGGGTTATTGTGAATAAATTGATTACACACTAAAAATTTTAATATTCTGATTATCAATTATTTAACTTGAAATAAAAATATACATTTGTGAAAATAAAGTTATTTTTCAACCTTGTTTTTTGTCAAAAATTATTCAAAAAAAGGGTAAATTTTAACACTTTAGGGTTTGCATCTTAGTTTTTTAGTTGATTTTTACCAAAAATTATTAATGACATACAGCCTCTTTATAAAGAAAAATAGTCTTTTTCGACGGATGAGATAGAACAGAATAAAAAATAGTGCTACCGATGCGAAATCAGTAGCACTATTTTAGTGCAATGCCATCTAATGGACGTTAAATAACATCCAAAGAAAATAAACCAGTTTAAAAACTAATTTACTAATTATCTACAAATCTTCAATAACCGCAGAAAGCCCTTTGTCAATTAAAGCTTCTTTCTTAGGTCGAAGTTCTGGTTTAGGTGCTGTTTTTACAGTTGCCTTTCCTTTAAAATGAATCATCATCGCCAACTGTTCTGCTTGTTGGCTAGAATATTTTAAGACATCCATGAAGCATTGAATCACCCAATCAAAGGTATTCTCATCATCATTATAAACAACTAGAAGGGAAGGCATTCCTACTGCCACATCTTCTATCTCCTCCACCGCCACATCTTCTTCTACCGTAGTACTATACTTAGTCATGGTATTGGGTATTATAAATTTGAGTTATTGGTTATTACTAGATACCTACAAAAAATGTGCTATCTGTTTATAACCAATCAATTATTTATTAATTCAAATTAGCTAAAGCAGCTTTTACTGCTTCGAAATTAGGCAAATCGCCTGCACTATCTAACACTTCTGCGTATTGAATAATTCCCTTTTTATCAATTACAAAAGCAGAACGCTTAGAAACTCCTTTCATTCCTAAGACGAAATCTTTGTAAATAGTATCATATTTTTTAGATACTTTCTTATTAAAGTCTGACAATAGTGGAAAGTTCAATTTTTGCTCCGTTTTAAATTTATCTAAAGTAAATAACGAATCTACCGAAACTGCTACAATCTGAGCATCTAAACCTTTGTAATCGGCAATATTGTCTCTCATCGTACATAATTCAGTCGTACATACGCCTGTGAATGCTAATGGAAAAAATAAAAGCACTACATTCTGACCTTTAAAGTCTTTTAATGATACTTCTGCTTTATCAGAATTATACAACTTAAAATTGGGTGCTTTATCGCCTACACTTAATGCCATGTTTATTTTGTTTTAAGGATGATAAATTTACTCGATTTTTAAGGAAATTCCTATTCTTTTCTATCAAGCTTCGCAAATTTAGGGAATTCCCATAAAAATGTCGTTTTTTACGCCCTTAAGTTATCCACAATTTTAAATGATGATGAAAAAACACGTTGGTTCTTTAACATCCTGCCTTAGCTTTCTTTTTCTAAACAGCATAGCGAAAAAGAAAGCTAAAACAAGATGACCAACTTATTTTTCATGGTTTCTTAGCAAAAGAACAGTATGGTGGTCAAGTGATAACCTGTTTCCTCTTCCCTATTTGAAAACCCGCCAGCCTGACGACTAGTCGGGCAGGTTGAAAATTGTGAACTGAAAATTGAAAATTATAAATGAACCCTACTAGAAGAGCTTTTTTTGAATTGCATATAGCTGTATTTCTATATGGTTTTACTGCTATTCTTGGAGATTTAATTTCTTTATCGGCTACTGTTTTGGTATGGTGGCGAGTACTTATTACAAGTATTAGTTTACTTTTTTTGATACGATTTGGGCAAACCTTAAAAGGTATACCTAGGAAATTATTATGGGAATATATAGGTATTGGGATTTTGATTGGCTTACATTGGATTACTTTTTTTGCCGCTATTAAGTATGCCAACGCTTCCATAGCACTCGTTTGTTATGCTACCTGTTCCTTTTTTACTTCTATTTTGGAACCCCTAATGACCAAAAAAAAATTTAGATGGTATGAATTAGGTTTAGGAATGTTAGTCATTCCTGGAATGGCATTAATTGTCCAAAGTTTGGAAGTAGACATGATAATCGGCGTTTGGATAGGCTTATTCTCAACCGTTTTGATTGCTATTTTTTCCATTCTAAATAAAATACGAATCAACGATTTAGACACTCCTTCCCTAACTTTTATAGAAATGTCAAGTGCTTGGGTATTTATTAGTCTACTCTTGCCATTTTATTTCTACTGGAATCCAGACATCAATTTTATGCCAACTGCTAATGATTGGGTCTATTTATTAATTTTAGCTTTAGCTTGTACTACTTTAGCTTTGGTTTTAAATTTACGTGCCTTAAAACATATTTCCGCATTTGCTTCTAGTTTGACCTACAACTTAGAACCTGTGTATGGAATCATCTTAGCAATTTTTATTCTAAAAGAAAATAAGGAATTAACGCCTACTTTTTATTTAGGAGTTTTGATAATTTTGGCTTCCGTGTTCATTTATCCCTTTTTACAGAAAAACAACGCGGACAAAGAGGTATTGAAATGATAATTTTTATCCTTCTGCTTCCTTTAAATCTTATAATATGCCCCGTTTCCACTTATTCGAATTCGAAGACCAACAATGGTTTCCTAAAAATATCCGTAATTACATGACGGACTTTTTGCAGTTCGTGACCAATCAATTTGATATGTTCAAAGGGTCGGTTCCTATTTTGCAAAAAGGCTTGGATAAAAGTGGTGGCTCGCAGGTGATAGATTTGGCCTCAGGAGGAGGTGGAGCTTGGTTAAAATTGGTCAATCATTTAAAAACAACATATCCAGATATCCAAGTTAAGTTAACCGATTACTTTCCAAATCACGCGGCCTTTGAAAAAATGGTGCAAAAAGAAGGTGCTTATTTTTCTTTTGAAAAAGAAAGCGTCAATGCTTTACAAGTGCCTGAGCATTTAAAAGGATTTCGTACCCAATTTTTATCTTTCCATCACTTCAAACCCGAATACGCACAGCAGATTTTGCAAAATGCGGTAGATAATCAATCGGTCATCGGTATTTTTGAAGGACAAAAACGGTCTATAGCTCATTTAATACAATTCTTCTTCTCCCCTATCAATGTGCTATTGGTTACGCCATTTATTCGTCCGTTTTCTCTAGGGCGATTGCTCTTTACTTATTTAATTCCTATCGTACCTGTTTTTGTTTGGTGGGATGGATTGGTGTCTGTTTTACGAACCTATTCTGTGGAAGAAATGACCGACATGACCAAACGACTGAATAATAGTGATAGTTTTGAATGGGAAATTGGTGAAGTTAAAAGCGGTCCAATGGTGAATCTCTATTTATTAGGGTATCCAAAATCGAAATAATATTATGTCCGACAAATTCGATATACTAAAAAATGCTTTTAACCAATTTGCTCCTTTTAACGAAGAAGAATGGGCTGCAACCAGAAATTGTTTAAAAGAAAGGACTTTCAAAAAAGGTGCTTTTTTATGTCGAAACGGACAAGTCGAAAACTACTTATCTATCATTGCCAAAGGAACCTGTAGAGGTTTTTATAATAATAAAGAAGGGGAAGAAATTTCTGTAGCCTTTATGTTTCCGAATGATTTTGTCAGTGCCTACTATTCCTTTTTAACTAAAAGACCTTCTTTAATGGCCATTCAAGCGGTGAGTGCTACCACTATTATTTCCATTAGCTATGCTGACTTAAATACCCTTTGTGACTCCTACAAAACTGCAGAGCGTATTGGACGACTCAATGCAGAAAGAATTTATCGTCGTAAAGAAGAACGAGAAATTGCGCTACTCACAATGTCTGCAAAAGAAAGGTATCTAGATTTAATCAATAGAAGTCCCGAATTATTACAAAAAATTCCGCTCAAACACATTGCCTCTTACCTTGGTATCAAACCAGAATCTCTAAGTCGTATTCGGAAGCAATTGGCCTCCAATTAAACCGTGCAGGGAGAAAACACTTCAATGATTTATACTTTTCAACTATAAATCATTGAAATGTCTCCTCCCTCCAGTTTCTTAACCTACATCAAGGTTTTGAAAACATAATCGTCGTTACTTTGTCCTAGCATATAGAAAAATCAATCTCCTCATTTTTAAATAAACAGCAAATGACCTTAGAAGCGGATTACCTAATCGTTGGAAGTGGTGCAGTTGGAATGGCTTTCGCCGATGTACTTTTGACAGAAACAGATGCCAATATTATCATCGTTGATAGATTCGCCAAACCGGGAGGACATTGGAACGTTGCCTATCCATTCGTAACTCTACACCAACCTTCCCAATTTTATGGGGTAAGTTCTAAGGAATTGAGTAAAGGACGAATTGACCAAGTAGGCTTGAACAAGGGCTTATTTGATTTAGCATCAGGGGCAGAAGTAAGTGCTTATTTTGATGAAGTGATGAAAGATACTTTTTTACCTACAGGTCGAGTGCAATATTTCCCATTGTGTGACTATAAAGGCGATTATCGTTTTCAGTCAATGGTAACAGGAGAAGAATATGAAGTAACCGTCAAGAAAAAAGTAGTGGATGCCACTTATTTAAAAACGACCGTTCCATCTACACATACGCCTAATTTCACAATAGCAGATGGCGTAAATTTTATGCCTTTAAATGATTTAACCAAAGTAACAACACCACCAGCAGGATTCGTGGTCATTGGTGGTGGAAAAACTGGGATTGACGCACTACTATGGTTATTAGAAAATAAGGTCAACGCTGACAACATCACTTGGATTGTCTCTAGAGATGCTTGGTTACTAGACCGTCAAAATACCCAGCCTGGTGCTGAATTTTTCGAACAAACCATTGGTAATCAAGCCAATCAATTTGAAGCAATTGCGCAATCTACTTCTATCACGGATATGTTTGACCGCTTAGAGGCCGCTGGTGTTTTTGTTAGGATAGATAAAAATGTACGTCCCCAAATGTTTCATGGAGCAACGATTAGCCAAATGGAATTAGCAGCGTTGCGAAAGATAAAAAATGTCGTTCGATTGGGTAGAGTGCAAAGCATAGAAAAAGACAAAATAATCTTAGATAAAGGAACTATTCTAACAACAACCAACCACATCCATGTAGATTGTTCTGCAAGTGCTATTACCAATTTAGAAATCAAGCCTATTTTTACAGATAATGTCATTACGCCACAAACGGTACGCCCCTATCAGCCTGTCTTTAGTGCAGCTGTGATTGCCTATTTGGAAGCCAATTTTGACGACGAGAAAATCAAAAATAAAATGTCTCAAGTAGTGCCGCTTCCCAATCATGATACCGATTGGATTCGCATGATGGCCATGCAAATGGTTAATCAAATGACTTGGTCACAAAATAAGGAAATGCGGCGATGGGTGCGTAATAATCGTTTAGATGGTTTTGGCAAAGTGGTAAGCAGCGTAGATAGAACAGATACTAAAAAAATGGCTATTTTGAAACGGATGAAAGACAATGGATTACCTGCCATGATGCGCCTCCAACAATTCATTCAAGAAATGGGTGCAGCAGAACAACCTGCTTTAAAAAAGCCACAATTTCAGGTAAATAAGAAAATGTTTTTTAATGGCCGATTGTCAGAAATGCCAACCGAAACCTTAACTATTGGCGACGGAGAAGTATTAGTCAAAGTAGATAAATTCGCCTATACTGCCAACAATATCACCTATGCTGTGGCGGGTGATATGATTGGTTATTGGCAATTTTTTCCAGCATTGGGTAAAGAAGACACAGAGGGCTATGGCGTTATTCCTGTTTGGGGCTTTGCTGATGTAGTCGAATCAAATGCGGAAGGGATTCCTGTCGGTGACCGCTTATTCGGATATTTTCCACCAGCAAGTCATCTAAGAATGAAACCAACCAGAGTCTCTGATGGGCGATTTGTGGATGGTGCGGAACATCGGTCAAAGTTACCTGCGGGCTATAATATGTATCGAAGAGTCAATAATGAAAAAGGATACCATGCATCAATGGACAAAGAAAGAATGTTACTTTTTCCATTACATCTGACTTCTTTTTGCCTTTGGGATGCTTTACAGGATAAGGCTTTTTATGGGGCAAAACAAGTGATTATATTAAGTGCCTCTAGCAAAACAAGTACAGGTTTAGGCTATGCTTTGCAAGCGGATAAAAATTCGCCAAAAGTTATCGGTGTTACTTCTAGCCGTAATTTAGTAATGGTCAAAAGTTTAAACCTTTATGACCAAAGTACTACTTATGATGCGATTGGGGAGATTGATGCTAACATCCCGACGGTCATCGTCGATATGTCTGGAAACGGTGATATTTTGCTTGCTTTACACACGGCATTAGCCGATAACCTGAAATGGTGTATCAATGTCGGTCTTACACACTGGGATAAAGCTTCGCCAAAACCTAAAAAAGGCATGATTACCGAAAGAAGTGAGTTTTTCTTTGCACCTGGACATATTCAAAAACGAATAAAAGAATGGGGACCAGCTGGTTTTGACCAAAAGACATCCGCTTTTATGATGGAGGCAGCAGCCAAAACAAAGAAATGGTTGACCTATAAAAAAGTAGCGGGTTTAGCTGAAATGGCAGAGATACACCAAGCCGTTTGTGCAGGCAAAATTCCAGCTAATGAGGGTTTGATAGTTGAGCTGTAGAAGTCATAAGCACTAACCAATCTGGTAATCTTTAAGTTCAAATGTCAAATTCAAATTCCATTCCGAACGAGGATTAAAACTTGAGGTTGAGTTGGACTGTTTTATCTTGGTATTGAGTGTCTGCTAGTGCATTGCATACCTATCAATGTCGAAGTTATTCGAGAAAAATAAATGAATTCGTTTTTTTCAATTATTATCGGCAACTTTTCTTTTTAATTTCAATTATTAAAACCAATCACCTAAAAATCAATGAAAACCTTGCGTATTTAGCAAAGCAATGTAGATAAAATCAACCATGAACTTTATCATAAATTAGAAGACCGCTTTGAAAAATTGACCACCCATGAAAAATATCTGGCTGGATTACTTCGCCTCAATTTATTTAATAAAGACATCGCTGCTATTCAGGATATTTCAGCAGGTTCCGCAAAAATGAATCGTGCTCTCCTCCCATTAAGCGCGCCTATAAGTTTGACATTATTTGGTAATAAAAGAAGATTTTTTCCGACAAGCCAAAAACAAATACTATTTTAGCTTTTATTACTCAATAAAAATTAATGTGCTATGAATAGTAGGCTACTCAAATCTTTTTTGTTATTCTTTTTTGTCGCCCATCTTTCTTCTGTCAACGCTCAAAAAGTCCCTTCTCCCGAAGAAGTTTTTGGTTTCCAAGTTGGTGCAGATTATAAACTTGCCGACTATGACCAAATGTTGGACTATTACGACCAACTTGCCAAGACTTCTGACCGTGTAAAAATGATTGACATTGGGAAATCTGTCATGGGGCGTCCAATTAAATTGATGTTTATTTCTACCAAGGAAAATTTAGCTCAATTAGACCGTTGGAAGGAAATTAGTACCGCTTTGGCTAGAGCCAAAATTACTAAAGAAGAAGCCGAAGCCATGGTCAAAGAAGGCAAAGCAATCGTTTGGTTTGATGCAGGAATGCATGCCAGCGAGCGCGCACACGCTCAAATGGCCAATGAATTAGCCTATAAAATTGCCACCGAAGAAACCGATGAAATGAAGCGGATTCGGGAAGATGTGATTACCCTTTTGGTGCCCTGTATCAATCCTGATGGGGTGGATATTGTCGTTGATTGGTATCGAAAAAATCTGGGTACGCCTTTCGAAACATCTCGTACGCCAACCCTCTATCAAAAGTTTGTAGGACACGATAATAACCGAGATTGGTTTATGAATAATATGCCAGAAACCAAAACCGCTAATCGTATTTTATACCAAGAATGGTATCCGCAAATCATTCACAATCATCATCAAACTTCGCCATCTTGGGCGAGAATATTTTTACCCCCTTTTCGAAGTCCTGTTAACAAACGGATTCACCCAGGAGTCACCACAGGGGTGAACTTAGTCGGTACCGCCATGGCGAATCGCTTTGCGATGAAAAAGATGCCAGGAGTTATTTCTGGGACAAATTTCAGTATGTTTTGGAATGGTGGCATGCGAACTGCACCTTATTACCACAATATGATTGGCATCTTGACAGAAGTTGCGCATGCGACTCCGACCCCACGCTATTATGACCCGAAGAAAAAACCTAAACGAGTAGCAGGCATTGCATCCGACGGTTCGGAAGTGTTCTACCCTTATCCTTGGGAAGGGGGCGAATCGCATTTTAGAGATGCTGTGGATTATATGCTAACCGCTTCGATGGGTATATTGGAAATAGCTGCTGATAGAAAAGAACAATTCTTGCGTAATATATACACTATGGGCCGAGACGCCATTGAAAATCAAGCAGAAGCTTTTGCCTACATTTTACCGAGCGAACAATGGGACAAAGGAGAAGCTAGAAACTTGGTAGAAATTCTACAACGGGGTGGTTTAGAAGCACATCGTGCAACAAGTGATTTCACGATTAAAGATAAAAAATATGGAAAAGGGTCTATTATTTTCTACGGTGCACAGGCGTTCCGTCCGTTCCTTGTAGACTTGATGGAAAAACAAGTTTATCCCAATCAATACCTTTATCCAGGAGGTCCTCCAAAACCACCTTACGATTTGGCAGGATGGACCTTACCAATGCAAATGGGTATACAGGTCGATAGAGTGGACGAGGCTTTTACTGCTAAGGCAGAAATGATTGAAGGACTTATCGAAAAATCAACAGGTGAAGTTAGTGGTAACGGAAATAGCGGTTACCTCTTCTCTACTACCGAAAATGCAGGGTATAAAGCTGTGAATTTATTATTGAAAGAAGGCGCAACTATACATAGATTAACAGAGTCTGCGACTATCAGCAAAACGGATTATCCAGCAGGTACCTTCTGGGTGGAAGATGCTAAGAACATAGGTAAAATTGCCGCTGCTACAGGCGTTAGTTTCACGAGCATTAACAAAAAACCGAGTGTCAATACGACTGTTATTAAAAAATTCAAATTGGGGATTTATAAAAGTTGGGTTGCGAATATGGACGAAGGTTGGAGTCGATGGATGTTAAGAGAACATGCTTTTGATTTAGACACGCTACAAGATGCAGATGTCCGTAGAGGTGATTTGGACAAATATGCTGCGATTATTCTTCCTTCTCAAAGACCAAACAGCATCATGCATGGACATGATGTGAGTAGAATGCCCTTAGAATATACAGGTGGCATTGGTTTGGACGGAACTAAAATGCTCCACGAATATGTCAAAAAAGGAGGCACTTTAATCACCTTTGACCAAGCGAGTGATTTTGCCATTGACCAATTTGGTTTACCTATTGTCAATGTCACAAAAAACCTTTCAAATAAACAATTTTTCATTCCAGGTTCCCTAATTCGTGCCAATGTCGATACCAAAAAATCTTTGGCTTATGGGATGCAGGAAGAAGTCGCTGCGTCCTTCTCTCGTAGTCGAGCCTTTAAAATCTACGAACCATCCTACACAGGCGAAGGTGGTAAAGAAGATATCGAAAGAGCACCTACACCGAATGCAGAAATCATCGTCAAATTTGCCGATAAAGATTTATTAATGAGTGGCTGGGCGCAAGGGGAAGATAAATACCTAAAAGGCAAAGCTGCGATGATTGATGTGGAACATGGTGCAGGTAATGTGATTTTGTTTAGTTTCCGACCGCAGTTTCGTGGGCAGCCACGAGGGACTTATAAGTTGATTTTTAATGCTGTTTTTGAAGCAGCTGGGGAATAAGTGATTTACTTTGTAATTTTTAATTAAAAAGACCTTTGAACGATGCTTCAAAGGTCTTTTTTAGTTAATGCCATTAAGGACTTATCGGACTATTCTTGATTAATAAAGATTCTGACTTGCCTCTTTCTTTTGCTTTTCGTAGTCTCCTTTTAACGTATTTAGTTGCGTTGTTTTTTCTTTTTTAGATAAGTCTGTTCTGGCTTTCAATAGTTTGACTTGGTTATTGAACCATACTTTCAAAGCTTTTAAGTGGTCTTTTTTACCATTTGCATGTAATTTCAGTTCTATCATTTTTGATAATTTGATTTTTTGATAATAAAGCTGTTGTTCAAATATAAACATAAAATAGTAATTATCTTTTATCACAGCACAGCTGCCCGCACTTCTCTCAACAACGCCTCCCCTGAAAACCCATCTTTTCGAACGCTTAACGGTGTCTCTTCCATCTTTTTCACCAATCGAATAATATTCGTATTAGCAGGGCAAGGAATCCCCAATTTTTCACCCGCTCGCACCACCGCACCATTCAAATGGTCGATTTCCGTCTTTTTCCCTTGGGACAAATCCCACCACATAGAAGACCGAACCGTAGGGTCAATCGCTAATACTTTTTTGGTGATGCGTTTATAAATAAAAGAAGGTAAACTTAGAATAGCAGGAATTTTCTGAGCCGACACCGCCGTTAATTTGGGTAAGTCTATCTTTAAGGCTTTGGTTACTACTAATAATTCTTTCATCAAGGCAGCATTCACTAGTCGATAAGCACGCTGCTCTAACATTGATTTTACAGGAATGTCCGCTAAGGCATTGACACTATTTCCTAAATTGAGTTGTAGTTTAGCCCATAAGATAGCGTTCATATTAGTGGTTGACTTTACCCGCATGATAGGCTGATTGATTTGTCGAATGATTCCCTTTATGGTTTCGGCCACCGCAGGGATACTTTCTACATACATCGTCCCTTGTGACCCTCTATGCAAATGTCCAGCTTTGGGTTCTGCTACATTAAAAGGGACCATGACTCTAAGTACGGTATTATTAGGAAATTGCGCTTTGATTATTTGGTCCGAACCTAAACCATTTTGACAACAAAAAATAATCGTATTAGGTCCTACAAAAGGATGGATTTCTCTGGTAACTGATTCCATGGCGGTGCATTTGACGGTTATCCATAGAAAATCGCAAGTCAACTTTTCAGACTTATTAGATGCCAAATCTTCATTATCCATTAATTGCAGCACTTTGGCGACAGCTCTGTTCTCTGCATAGTCGGTTAATAGTAAGCCGTTCGCTAATTTCTGCTTAATGGAAGGGCGACAAACTAAGGTCGTATCTAGGTCTAAAGAAGTCATTACTCCACCTAAAAAACCGCCAATTAATCCTGCTCCGAATATGGTATGTTTTTGCATCTAATTTTTTATTTATTCAACTCCTTCTAATTTTGTCATTTGGAGTAGGAACGAAAGTAATGAATAAAAATAGGAGCACAAAAAAACTACTCAGCTAAACTAAGAGAATTGAACTTTACCTATTTGTTTAATATCCGTTGGCACACATCCGTTGGCAAATACATGTAATTTGCCAACGGATTAGCCAAATAGCAAATTGGTCTACACAACTTTTGATATCTCCTCTACCACTTTTCAAAAGAATAACCCTACATTAGCTTTGAAATATTAAAATAAGCAACGACTAAAACGAAAAATATGAAACAGGCACTTTCCCTCCTCGCCCTATTTTTAACCCTAAATACCTTTGCCCAAAACATCAATTACGACGGCGAATGGCAACAACTTTTCAACGGTAAAGACCTCACGGGTTGGGACATCAAAATCAAAGGACATGAACTCAACGAAAATTACGGCAATACCTTCAGAGTTGAAAATGGCGTAATGAAAGTGTCCTATGACCAATATACTGATTTCAATCGGCAATACGGGCATATCTTTTATGAAGAAGATTTCTCTCATTATTTATTAAAAATCGAATACCGATTTGTAGGCGACCAAGCGCCTAAGGGAGAAGGTTGGGCGTTTAGAAATAGTGGCGTAATGGTACATGGACAATCGGCTAAGAGTATGCTCAAAGACCAAGACTTTCCAATTTCTATAGAAGTGCAATTTTTAGGTGGAAAAGGAGATGGGAAAGCTAGACCGACTTGTAATTTATGTACCCCCGGTACGCATGTGGAAATGGATGGTAAACTAGAAAAAAGACACTGTCTAAATTCTACTTCTAAAACGTACGATGGGGACCAATGGGTGACCGCAGAAGTGTTGGTACTAGGCAACGAAGTTATCAAACATATAGTGAATGGTGATACCGTCTTTACTTATCAAAAACCTCAAATAGGAGGCCCTGTAGTCAATGGCTTTGACCCGATGGTTAAAAAAGACGGAATGCCCTTGTCTAAAGGGTCAATTTCCTTACAAAGTGAAAGTCATCCGATAGAATTTAGAAAAGTAGAAATATTGGATTTGTCGGACCAGTTCTCGCCTGACCCACCAATAGTTTTAATCAATGCAAGTATTGTTGATGGGATTTCTAGTGAGGTGCGTCGCAATCAAACGATTTATGTGGTCAATGGAAAAATTAAAAATATACAGGCTACAACTGACGTGGCCACTTATCCACAGAATGCGGAAATAATCGATTTAAAAGGACAATATATAATGCCGGGCATGATTGACTGCCATGTGCATTTAAGGAGTTTTGATGCAGCAGAAAGAGCTTTGGCATCAGGGGTGACCACTGCAAGAAGTATGGGTGTTGACCATTTTATGGATGTAGGGATGCGCGCCTTAGGCAAAAGAGGTAAAAACGATATTCCTGAAATCATTGCAGCAGGTTATCATGTTCGTCCAACTCCTTCGGATGGCTTCTTTATGGATTTTCCAGATATGATAGATTTAATGCATACCAAAGTAAGAGGTGAAATAGCTATGCAACGTATGGGTAAGGCATTAGTCGATAAAGGAGTTGATTGGATAAAAACGAATGCTACCGCACGGGCAGGACTGCCACAAACTGACCCAAGAGAACCGTATTATAACGAAGCAGAAATGACCGTTTTAGTGGAGGAAGGAGCAAAGAAAAATATTCCTGTTGCGGCTCATGCACATGGCGATGAAGGTGGTCGGGCGGCTGTTTTAGGTGGTGCAAAAAGTATTGAACATGGGACCTATCTAAGTAAAGAAACCTTGCGCTTGATGAAAGAAAAAGGAACGTGGTTAGTACCTACAATGGCAATTGTTACCGACTTAAAAGAACCGGGTGGCGATTATAACAATCCCTTATTAATGATGAGAGGACGGCACATGGCACCTAGAATAAAGGAGACTGCTATGAATGCTTATCAAATGGGCGTTAAGATTGTCGCGGCTACGGACACCGGCTACGGAAAAAACAGTACCCTTCGAATGGGTTTAGAATTAGAAGAATTAGTGGGTATTGGAATGACCAATTTGGAGGCAATAAAAGCAACAACTAGTTCGGCTGCGGAGATGTTGGATATCAGTGACCACACTGGGCGAATTGAAAAAGGATTAGACGCTGATTTGTTGATATTGGAAAGAAATCCATTGGAAAATGTTGGCGCAGTTCATGACCCTTTGATGGTGATTAATAATGGAAAGATTATTGTGAATAGAATCGAATATTAGGCACTCATGAAAAAATAAGTAGGGTCTACCATGGGAATTGCATAAAGTAGCGTTCTCAGAATTAAATTTCGTGAATAAAAAATAAGGTCAGTTGATAAAATTATCAATCGACCTTATTTTTTGAATTCATCTGTGAGAATTATAAGAAAAGTCTGTTTTTATCAGCAAAATTTTCAAAATAGGCGTCAGAATTTAGCCTATCCCTCGTTACCGGAATAATTCCAATAGTATTTACCAAAAAATGATTCGACTCTAAGCCACAGCAGCAATATTGGGAGGAGCGTTTTTCATTTTAGCCAATTTTCGTTTAGCAATTTTAACGGCATTAGCCGTCATCATTCCAAAGAAAATCCAAGCTATCTCTGTAGATTCAGTGCGAGCTTTGACCTTTTTGAGGGTATAGTGATTTTTATCGTTACCATAACTACCTTCTAAAACAGTGGCTCGGATAGCGCCAATAGTTTTTCTAGCTAAGTCCTCTTGTTTGCGAACAATAGGCTGTATGGTTCTTCTTCCTTTAGGCTTGAAACAAGTAGCAATGCCTAACTTACTAACATATCTTCGATTCTCATTGGTTGCATAAATGGCATCTGCTCCTAACTGTTTTAATTTACCAAAGTGAAGGTGATGAAATGCGATACCCTGCTTTAATCGGATGCCTTCGTGAAAAGCAGAAAAAGAAAAATGTTCAATAAAATTCAAACCATCGACTTGCCAAGTATTCACCTTTGCCCCAAATTCAACTCGTTTTCCTCCATTACTTTCTTTACCACGGATGATAGGTCGAAGAAAAGGCTTAAATAAAGATACTATCCGATTAGGAACACTTTGGCCAGGATGGTCATAATGAAAGCGTTGTTGCTCATAAATCTTACCAATTAGTTGAGTTTTGGTTAAATCTTCATTAGGAATTAACCAAGCGTCGGCTTTACCTATTGGGACTTGACTTTGCCAATACGAAATTACTTCATCAAATTGAAACAGTAACTTATTGAGTAAATATAATAATTGTCGCCTTCGTCGCTTTTCTAATTTCTTGAACTTTTTCCTTCGCTTGGCATAAGCTAACTGTTTAGTCTTTTGTTGGTCAAATTTATTGCGAGGTAATCTTAGTTTAAGTTCCTTGGAGTAATAACGAATCGCTTCATTGAGCCAACTAATACAGTCCCACATTAAATTTACATCCGTTGGATATTTGATATAGCTCTCATAACACGTCGCATCACTCATCCCTATTTGTGTGTTGACCATATCTGCTTTCCAATGCTCAATCATAATGGATTGAAATTGTTTAATATCTAGGTGTTGGGAGACAAATTTACGAATCTGCCAGATTAGATTAGGGTCTTTTATTTTTTCTCCCGCTTGTAACTGGATACCACAGAACATCTGTAAGCCCCAATCTCGATTTAGACGAGCCAATAACTTCTCATCACTACAAGCTTCATATATCTTTAAAAATTGCAGCGCAATCTTCCCTTCATTGTCAAACCAAGGCTTTGAACCAGCATTGGATTTAGGTTTTGGTAATAACGCTGCTAATTTTTTGATGGGTAGACTAGCTCTAAGCTGCCCTAATTCTTCCTGATGGAATCTTAGGTAACGAATAGAGCGACCCGACTGGGTAGGAAAAAGTGCTATTTGCAAAATGAAATTTGGCTATCTTTGATGTACGATTTTATGGTTTACCCCGAAATTTAAGGCTTTTGCCGCTTTTCGGGGTAACTTTTTAGCAAAAAAATAGCTAAGCCCTTTATTTATAAGACTTAGCTATTCCCTACCTTGACCCTAAGTATGTCATTTTGTTTTAGTTTTCTTTTTATAAATCCCGATATAAAATCGGGACTGGTTAGAAAAAGAAGGCTAAAGCAAAATGTTATAAGACGGAATTATTTTTTCATCACTAAGATGACTAAAAAAACGGTTGGTCTAGTGAAGGTGGGTGTTTGCTTGGAAACAAATATAGGTGGATGAAGTGTTTCTAAAATCCTTATTTACTAGCCCAACCGATTTGAGGAACTTATTATCAAATAAATTGATAGCTAAATATAAGGGTTTTACGGTAAAATTCCCAATATTATTTTAAATTAAAAGAAATTTTCAGTTTTTTAAACGCTCTTTTTACACTACGACAGTATCAAACATCCTAGTTAACTACAAATCGAATACCTTCCCCTCTTGTCCTATCTCTGCATCATATGGGAGTCGCTTCAAATATTTTTTAGCCAATTTTTCTAATTGCTTATCAGAATGATTGGGATCATGATGAAAAAATAATAACTTCTTAACATTGGCTAATTTTGCAAACCGGATGGCATGAGACATCGTGCTATGTCCCCACCCTACACACTGCTCATATTCCTCATCTGAAAACTGTGCATCATGAATTAATAAATCTACATCTTTGGCAATCGAATAACCAGAAGTCCATTCTGGATCTTCAGAGAAATTGCGCAAACCCAAAGCTGGCTCATGGTCTGGAATGTAGGCAAAAGTTGCATCACCATCTTCAATACGGTAACCTAATGTTGGTCCAGGATGACACACATAATTTGCATATATTTTTAAGGTATTGATTTCAAAAAAACCATGCGTTACTTCGTGAAAGATGACTTTGGCTGGTAATTCTCTAATATTTACGGGAAATAGAGGTGGCGATAAATAACGGTTAAGTCGGTCAATTAAACTATGATTAAAACTAGCTGGTCCCCAAATATGGACTTCTTGTGCTGGATTATATAATGGTCCAAAAAAACCTAAGCCTAAAATATGATCCATATGCAAATGGGTCAACAATATATGTATCACTTTGTGTCCCTTCACTATGGGGTCATTACCTAATCTGCGTATACCTGAACCCGCATCTAATACGATAAAAGCATTATCTGTAGACACCGTCACACAAGACGTGTTACCACCATAAATCTGCGTCTCTGGTCCTGGAGAAGGAACAGAACCTCTAGTGCCCCATAATTTTACTTTCATGGTGATTCTTTTTCCCAAAAAATAGCGACGGCACCAACAAAACGATTAGAACGTCCTATCAATGGAAAACTCGTTACAGATAACAAAAAACGCTTTCCTTCTAAATTTTTAATCCATAATTCGCTTTGGGCAGGTTGACAATACGTCAAGGTCTTGACTAAAGGTAAATCTATTCTCGGAATTCGTTTTCCTTCAGCTGTTTGTGGCTCAAAAAGACTAGACCATTGCTCAACTGTCATGGCTCCTGTTTCTCCATATTTTTGACCTAGTATAGATTCTGCAGGTTCGTTAAAAAATACCAAGGTTCCTTCTGTATCCGTGATGAATACAGGAATTGACAACGAATCGGCTAATTGTCGAGTTAGTATTATTTCTAGTTCCTTGACTGCCATATAGGAAATTTAGGGATTCCTGTTGACTTATCAAAATGATTTATGCGGATTCAAAAAATAAAATTGCTTTTTTATAAGAACTCATTGTTTTTTGAGTAAGGGCTTGGACAAAAGATTTTAAACTATTCTTACTCAACCAATACTATTTTTATAAACAATATCCTTATTTTTAAATGTCGTAAAAATATTTAATTTTACAAAACAATATGTACACGAATTTGTGACAAAAAAGAAGGAGGACCTTATGCCCTCCCCCAAAAAGAGTAATTAATTCAACGCTAAGATACGACAGAACTTGCCTTTTTTCCTAATTGAAAGGAACTTTTCTTTGGTAATTACCATATTTAGGGTAGACAAATTGCGTAAAATTGGTATTTTATAGGTAAAAACTTTATAAAATATATATATCTTTTTTTGCAGAAAATCTTTTGATAGCTATAATAGATTTTATTTGAAAATTATCACTCTGTAAATAAATGACCTTATCAGCCATTTTCCTTTTTTTAGGTCTATAGTTAACTAAGTTACTGAAAGAAGAAAAAAGAAAGAAAAATGACTATTCCTCTCTATTTATTTCCTAGGAATATCGTCGAATAATGTCTAATATTTATTCAACTTATTTTGCTCAACTGATGTTTTGCTATAATGAATACATTAAAACTAATTTATGTCTATGATGCTCACTGTTCTTGGTGCTTTGCCTTTAGCAAAGTTATTACAGCCATCCAAGATAAATACCAAAATGAGTTTGACTATGAAGTATTGAGCGGTGGGATGATTATTGGTGATAGAATTGGTCCAATCAAAGATGCAGCTCCACCAAATATTTTAGAAATCTATCAACGGATTGAGTCTTTTACCGGCACCGCTTTTAGTGCGGCCTATTTAAAAAAAGTAGCTCAAGGAGATTCTTTGCGAAACTCTGAAATTCCAGCTATTGCTTTATCCGTTTTTAAAAGTCATTTGCCTCAAAAAGCCTTAGCTTATGCCCATGCTCTTCAACAGAAATTGTTTGTAGAGGCAATAGAAATTGATGATGATGCACTCTATCTATCTCTAGCCACTGATTTTGGATTGGATGGCGAATCGTTTTTACAACAAATGAAAATGGATGAATTTGTAGATGCTGCTCACTATGAATTTGCTTTGGCTAAACAATTGCAAGTGACTGGGTATCCTCAATTATTGGTGCAAACAGAGGATACTCAGTTTTATTTGATAGCTAAAGGATATACTGATTTTGACAATTTGGATGAGCGCATACAGAAGGTTTTGAAACAACTGGGCCAGGCACCATCTTGATGCTAATTTAGACTAGTCAGATTTTGGAAATCTGACTAGTCTGCCTACTGCTAAAATTCGATTCGATAACTCAAAATAGGAATCAAGGATAACTGCGTGCTTTGCCTTCGCTCAATCTGACCTGTACTCGCTCGGTAAAACTCTATTTGACTAAATACATTCTCTCGATTGGTGACATTTTGTACATTCAAACTCAATGAATGTACTACGCGCTTTTTATACCAACTATAATTCAAACCTAAGTCTGCTCTCCAATACGTCGGCAAATGTTCTGTGAATGGCGTTTCATTATAAATGCTTTCTTGGGCAGTTAAACTTGCTGTCTCGTTAATGGGCGTATACCTCAAAGCACCGTTCAGTAATACTTTAGCATTGATACCCAAGGTTCGTTTCGCTTTTTTACCAAAGTGAAATTCTTTTCCGCCTATTGCCACAAAGTTGTAATTACTACTAAATTTGGTTTGATACCATTCTTTGGTGTTTGTCTGATATTCTGACTTAAATAACGACCCATTAATTACAAAATAGCTGTTATTACTAAAGCCTTTTTCCAAACTAACATCTACTCCGTAGTTTCTTCCTTTGCCATCTCCTGATAAACTTGGAATATCAAAAAAGACATCAAAATAATATTGGTTCATTAAAGCTACGTTGCTATTCGGTACAGTGCTGATTGGTAGATTATCGATACTTTGATAATAAGTCTCTATTTTAAAATTCAATTTTTTGGCTACTGCCAAATTATAAGACATAATGTAGTGTGTCGATTTTTGTAAAGGTAAATTCCTGTTCGGTAACACCTTTTCTCCCTGTGCATTTTGTCGCTGTACAAAATAGGTGGACAAGGATTCAATTTTACTATGTCTTCCTATACCAATAGCTATTGATTGGCGTGGTGAAAATTGCCAATTCATCCCTATTCTTGGTTCAATCGAAGTATTTTTATTCAAGCCAAAATGCAATAAATGCAATCCTGTATTCAAGGTCAAATTGGACGCAATGTTATATTTCCATTGCAAATAACTTTGAACACTATAAGCATTACCTTTACTACCTAACAAGACATTCCATTGGTCCGAATAGTTTCTAGTGTAGGAACCATCTGCATTTTCAACCCATTCGAAAATTCGGTCTTCTAATTTTAAATCATAGCCCAAATGACTATATACACCTCCTGCTCTTAAAACATGCTTGCTGTTAAATTTATGGTTTAATAACAAAGAAACGCGAGTAGACTTATCTTCAAAAAATTCTTTATAATCGTTGTCCACTTCTCCTGCTGTTTGTAATCCTAATCTCCCTTCATCATAAAATCGACCTGCTGTATTTGCAGCAACCACTGTTTTTAAGTAGGTTTTATTAGATAAATTTAGTAGATGAGATAAACCAACGATGCCTGTCTTGCCTGTAAAAATATCTCGACGTTGGTCCCCCGCAGAGGTATAATCTTCTTCCGAAATAAAATCACCTCCTAATCCAAATAAACTAAAAGTACCTGCCTTTTTGGTCGGTAATCGTACTTTAAAAGAAAGGTCTTGAAAATTTGGTGCACCACTGCCTGCTTCTATGACGCCTAAATCTTCAATAATTCCAAGTGTAGAATACCGATAATTAATCA